>JBDUCB010000149.1:0-25787 GCA_040003695.1 bacterium | reverse complement strand
GATCGCGATAAGTGGTTAGCGAAACTACTTCACCGTGTTTCCGTTTGGAAAGTTTTCCCTTGTTGGGCGCCAGGATTAACGGCAGATGCGCAAAGTGCGGCAGAGGCACGCCCAGCGCTTCATAAAGCAGGATCTGTTTGTGAGTATTGGTCAGGTGATCCTGGCCACGGATAACATGAGTGATGCCCATCTCAATGTCATCGATTACCACCGACAGGTTGTAAAGCGGATGGCCGTCGGAACGCAGCAAGACTAAATCTTCAATCTCCGCATAGTCGCGCTCCTGTGGTCCATAGACCATGTCGTCGAAATGCGTCTTGCCTTCGCGTGCAATTTTCAGACGAACCGCAAACGGTTCGCCGACTGCGGCGCGCTCATCTGATTCCTCGCTGGCTAAATCGCGGAAAGGGTTACTGCGGTGATCGATACCTTCAGCGGCATGTGCGCGCGCGCGATCAGCGATTCCTTGTTTCACTGTCGCATCGTTGCGCTCCGCTTTCGGCGTGAAGTCGCGGTAAGCCTTTCTTTCTGCGACCAGCTTGTTGGCCGCTGCTCGATGTCTATCGGCGTTCGCAGACTGGAAAACTAATTCCTCATCGTAAGCCAACCCCAACCAGGCGAGGCCGTCGATAATCGAGCGCGTGGATTCTTCAGTCGAGCGCTGTAGATCCGTGTCTTCAATACGCAACAAAAACTTGCCGCCGGTTCTTTTGGCGTAGAGCCAGTTGAACAACGCCGAGCGCGCCGCGCCAATGTGCAGGTAGCCGGTTGGAGATGGAGCGAAACGTACGCGAACAGCCATAAAAAGTTAGAGGTCAGAGATCAGAAGTCAGAGGTCGGAAAAATTCTTTGGCTGACCTCTGACTTCTGGCCTCTGACCTCTTGTGATTCTGGCGGAGATGACAGGATTCGAACCTGTGAAGGGCTTTTGACCCTTAACGGTTTAGCAAACCGCCGCCTTCAGCCACTCGGCCACATCTCCGGCGAACACGCGAAAAATTATTCTAGTCGGCACGTGAAGATTGTCAAGGCAGGTATTGTTTCGTTTGCTGGTTCGTCTGAAAATTGGGAGCGGGCAAGCGTTTTGCTGGGAGCGCGGGCGTCCCGCCCGCAATGAGCGCGAAGCGCGAAATGTTTTTGGCAAATGAGTACTCAAAAACTGCGCGCCTGTGGCGCGTTGCGGGCGGGACGCCCGCGCTCCCAGCAATTCGACAACCAGCCTTAATGGTTCCTGCGAATGGCCATCAGCGTCAGGTCATCAGTAGGCGCGCGGCCTTCACAAAACGTATGGAGTTCGTGAATGCTCAGATCAATCAATGCACGCGGCGCGAGTTTTCCATTTCCTTCCATCAGTCGCGAAAGACGTTCGATTCCAAACTCACTGCCGCTGGAATTCGCAAGTTCTGAAAACCCGTCAGTGTAGAGAAAAAGCGAGTCGCCCGCATTCATCTGAAACTTGCTGACAGAAAAACTCTCGCTACAAAAAACACCAACCGGCAAACCCGTGGCCGCAAGCGCGCGCACGCTGCCGTTCTGAACCAGCAGTGGCGGTAGGTGACCGGCATTGCAAACTTCAACTTCGCCGTTGTTGCCAACCCGGCCGCAGACCAGCGTCGCATATTGCGTCGGTAGCGTGCTTTCGCAAAACACTCGACTGGCGCGTTCCACCATTTGCTCAAGTGGCAAATTGATCGAGATCAAGGTACGAAACATTGCCTGCAGATGGGCCATCAACATTGATGCGGCGACGCCTTTGCCCGAGACGTCTCCAACAACGAACATCCATGAACTGTCATTGCCGTTGATCAGATCGCAGTAATCACCGCTGACCGCGCCCGCAGGCTGGTAGTGATAAGCAACTTCCCAGCCGTCGATAGTCTTGTTAGCCGCCGGCAGGAGCCCGGCCTGAATCTGTGCAGCCAACTCGAGATCTTCCTCGAGAGCTCGTTGTTCTTTTGCGGTCAGGTGGTCAATGCAAAATCGCGTCAGCGGATCGGCAATCAGTCTTTCAGTTTCGACTGTGTCATGACACACTTCGCACAAGCCGTAAACACCGACGTCCATGCGGTGAAGAGCGTCATCCACCTCATGGAGTAGGCGCGTCAATTCTGCGGGACGATGAAAACCGTATGCCGCCGCCTCTAACTTCTCGCGTCTATCGACTAATTGTTTGCGCAGTATGGGCTCAATTGCAGTAGCCATTTTTTGATTCCTTCCTGGTTCTTCGCTGTTTAAAGGGACAGACGAGAATGTCTGTCCTACATGCCCGTCATGCTGGCGGGACGTGGAGCTTTTTGTAGTTGTATTGGAAGCCGGGGAGCGCAGCATATCTTCTGCAAGCGAGAACGATCGTTTTGCATAGCCGGATGACCGGCCAGCCAGGTTCTCACCTCACGAAAAATTCTGGCAGCGTGTGGATCGCGCGGTTCAGCGATTCGATAGTGAATCCACTTACCGTCGCGTCGCGCCGAAACCACGCCGGCGCGTTTGAGATAAGCAAGATGCCGCGAGATCTTGGGTTGGTTAGTTTTCAAAACTTCGACAAAGAAACAAACGCATACTTCGTCTTCGCCGATGAGATTAATAAGTCGCAAACGCGTTCGATCGGCGAGCGCTTTGAAGAGAAAAGCGATGTTGTCTTCGTTGTTTGCCATGCGTTATTTGGACAGTTTACCTGTAGTTAAGTACTACGATTTTGCGCTGTCACGAGTTCCTTTTTTCGGCTGAATTTATGTGCAATTGTGCGTGAAAATCTACGCGTAAAATCAGCGACACTCTATCCGGATCTTGCTTTCGAATCCTAAGCCTTTTACGCCCATTTCAATCAATACCCAACTTGTCGCTGCGGCGCTCCAGCAGGATTGTGTCGCGCCAAAGGCCCTTCATTTTTCCAATGCGCTCGCGGCGCCCAACTTCGCGAAAACCGCAGGACTTGTGCAACGTCATACTGGCCACGTTTTCCGGAAAGATGCCGGCCTGAAGAGTCCAAATGTTATTGGTTTCCGAATCTGCGATCAGCCTTTCCAACAACGCACGTCCGATGCCCAGGCCGCGCGCTCCACTTGCTACATAGACGCTCGTCTCGGCCACGCCCGCATAGACAGATCGAGCTGACACCGGACCCAAAGCACCCCAACCAACCACCGCCTCGTCTGAAACGGCGACGAGCCGCGGGGCAGCCAAATGAGCTGCGTCCCACTCATTCCAGGTTGGCGCCTGGGTCTCGAAAGTGGCCTGACCCGTAGCAATTCCTTCGAGATAGATGGAACGGACAGCTGGCCAGTGAGCCTCGTCCAGCGCCCGGATCTGAATTACTTTGGCCACCATAAGAAAAATCTTCACATACGGCTTGACAGATATGTCACCGAGCGTTATTCTGCCTTTCACATTCGCCTATACGAATATGAAATATAAAGGAGGAAGACATGGAAAGCAAGCAAACAGTACAGGCGCTGAAAGCACACCTGGCGCTCAACGTTAGAAACGTCGAACGTAGCATTGAGTTTTACAAGAAGCTTTTGGGTATTGAGCCGAGTAAGGTGCGCGTGGGCTACGCCAAATTCGACGTGCAAAATCCGCCGCTTAACCTGACTCTGAACGAAGCTGCTTTTGTTGAACGCGGCGCGCTGTCACATCTCGGCATTCAGGTCGGCTCGACCGATGACGTGCTGGCGACGCGGGAAAAGTGGGCACAGTCCGGCCTTGTGACCCGAGACGAAATGCAGACTAATTGCTGCTTCGCCACTCAAGATAAAGCGTGGGTGCGAGATCCCGATGGCAACGAGTGGGAAGTATTTGTTGTACTCAAGGATGATCTGCCGGAAACAGCGCCCTGCGAATGCGGAAACAAAGTTAGTCATGCGGATGCCGAACTGGGAACGGACGCAACAGTTGCAACAGCTACGTGCTGCGCTCCAGCGACAGTAGGAATTGAACGGTGAGGCTGGACCTACGAAGGCGCGCGATAGCCGAAGCATTAGGTACGGCGATGTTGCTCGCCGCTGTTGTTGGCTCAGGCGTCATGGGCGAACGACTGGCAGGGGGTAACGTCGCCATTGCCCTACTGGCTAATACTATTGCGACTGGAGCGGCGCTCCTCGCGTTGATCCTCACATTTGGATCAATTTCGGGGGCTCACTTTAACCCCTCAGTGACGCTGGCAGATGCTTCACAAGGTGGTCTAGCCTGGCGCGAGGTTCCGTTTTACATATTGGCTCAAGTGATAGGCGCGTTAGTGGGCGTTGCTACGGCGCATTTGATGTTCGGCTTGCCGTTATTCTCGACTTCGCTTCATGCTCGAGCCGGCGTGGCGCAGATTTTCAGCGAGTTCGTCGCGACTTTCGGCTTACTCGTTGTTGCTTTGGGCTGTGTCAGATTTCGATCTCAGTTTCTGGCGTTTGCTGTGGCTGCATACATCACTGCAGCTTATTGGTTCACCTCATCAACCTCGTTTGCCAATCCCGCAGTAACTCTGGCGCGTTCTGTTAGCAATACTTTTGTAGGTATTCGTCCCATTGACGCACCCGCCTTCATCGTTGCGCAGCTCGCCGGGGCGGCCGCAGCGACATTAGTTTTTCGCTGGATAGCATCCCCATTAATACCGCATGCCGAGAGCGAGTTGTCGCACAAGGAGAAGATTCGTGACTGACCGGAAAAGCGTCTTGATCCTATGTACGGCAATTCCGCCCGCAGCCAAATGGCTGAAGGGCTTTTGCGTGAGATGGCTGCAGATCGAATTGAAGTGGCAAGCGCGGGTGTGTCGCCAACTCACGTCAGGCCGGAAGCAATTGAGGTGATGAAAGAGATAGGCATCGATATATCGACCCAGCGCTCGAAGTCGCTCGAAAAGTTCCTAACGAAGGCTTTTGATTACGTAATTACTGTCTGCGATAACGCGAACCAGCATTGTCCGATCTTCCCAGGGCCAAACCGTCGGATCCATTGGAGCATCGATGATCCTGCCGTCGTTGCAGGGGACGCTAAGACGAGACTTGAAGCATTCCGGCATGCGCGAAATGAATTGCGCGAACGCCTGGACAAATTTGTCGAGGATGAGTTGGCCCAATAGATTAACTGAATGGGAAAGGCCCGGCTCTTTCGGAACCGGGCCTTTGCATGTTTACTAAGCTTGCCACGACCTACTGCTGGTTCTTGTTCAAGAGATCCTGTCGCTCTTTCAGGCGCTGCTCGAACTTCGCTTTGCGTTCCTGCTTCAACTGCTCGAGTTTAGCTTTCTGCTCGGCCGTCAGAAGTCCTTCCATCTCAGCGTGAACCCCTTCCATCCCGGCACGCATTTCCTGACGCAAAGCCTTCGCTCGTGCTTCATCCTCCCCGGTGAAAGTGCCCGCAATTCTTTTCTCGCGCAGCTTGAATAACTCTTCTCGCTGCGACTTTGTACCTTCCAAACGCTGCTGCATGATAGCGCGCGCTTGTTGTCGCTGCTCGGCGGTAAGATTCAGTTCGCGGATGAGGTGACCCATGCCTCGCCGGCGTCCCATTCCTTCATGACCGCCCTTGCGCTCGCCGCGCCTGGCGAATCGTTCGGACCGTTCGCGAAACGGTCGCTCCGGTGCGGTTGAAGATTGTGTCGGTGTTTGCTGCGCGATGGCGGTACCGCCAAACGCGAGCATGATTCCTAAGATCGCGATCAAGCTCTTTCGTGAGAACATTGCCTTTGTCAAACTCCTTCTTAGCATTTTGTAACGAGAGCTGCTCATTACCTTAGACGGTGCAACCGGGGCATTAGTCTGGAAAGATAACGATTGACTTTAGCCAACAAGGCAGAGTACTTTGTACGGTAAAGACGATGGTGGGTTGCGGCTTACGCGCCTGAGACTGGCAACGCCACGCAAATCGTAAGATATTTGTGAGTAGTAAAAAACTGAAGCGTCACGCTACAATAACGCGCCAATGAATCTTCTCGAAAACATACACTCGCCTGCGGATCTACGCCGCCTGCCGGTGGAGCAGTTGCAACCAGTTGCCGATGAAATTCGGCAATATATACTTGAGACGATGTCGCGCGTGGGTGGCCACACCGGGGCTTCACTCGGCGCGATTGAACTCGCTGTCGCACTGCATTACGCATTCGACACACCGCAGGACCGCTTAGTTTGGGACGTAGGTCACCAGGCATATGCTCACAAAATTCTTACCGGGCGCCGCCAAGAGTTACCGACAATCAAACAATACGGCGGCATCAGCGGTTTCCTGAGGCGCGACGAGTCAGAGTACGACACGTTTGGCGCCGGCCACGCATCTACTTCGCTGTCGGCTGCGCTGGGCATGGCGATCGCTCGCGATAAAAAGGGCGAGGATTATAACGTTGTCGCATTGATTGGTGACGCATCGCTGGCCGGCGGCATGGCGATGGAAGCAATCAATCAGGCCGGTCACTTGAAGAGCCGTCTGATCGTTGTTCTCAACGACAACGAGATGTCCATTGCGCCGGCCGTTGGCGCATTGACTGGCTATCTAAATCGCATTCGTGGTGCGCATCAGTATCATCGTTTCAAAGAGGAAGTCGAAGAAACCCTGCTCTCTATTCCGTCCGTAGGCGAGCGTTTGCATCACGCGGCGAAGACCGTCAAGGACGCGATCGCTGCTGCTGTTTTGCCAGGCGCGCTGGTGAATGAACTTGGTTTCAAATACATCGGCTACGTCGATGGTCATAACCCGCGCGCGCTTGTAGCCGCGTTTCGCGAAGCGCAACAGATTAAGGATGGACCAGTCATCGTTCACGCGCTTACTACAAAAGGCAAAGGCCACCCACGAGCTGAAAAGGATTACTACCGCTGGCACGCAACTGGTCCATTCGACTTAAAGAGCGGTGACGCGATCAAATCCAAGGTGGCAGCCCCGACCTACACCACAGTGTTTGGCAACACACTGGCCGAACTGATGGGCCGTGACGAAAAGATCATTGCTCTGACGGCGGCGATGCCTGACGGCACCGGCATTTGCACCGCACTCGAACAATATCCCGAACGTTCTTTCGATGTGGGTATTGCCGAACAGCATTGCGTAACTTTTGCTGCCGGTATGTCATGCGAAGGACTGAAGCCGGTTTGCGCAATCTACTCTACCTTCCTGCAGCGCGGTTTCGATCAACTCGTGCACGACGTCTGCATTCAAAATCTCAACGTGAAGTTTTGTCTCGATCGTGGCGGCGTCGCTGGTGGCGATGGCCCAACGCATCACGGGCTTTTGGATATTGCTTATCTGCGCGGGGTTCCCAATATCGTGCTAATGGCGCCGAAAGACGAAGCAGAAATGCGGGACATGCTTTTCACTATGGTGGAACATGTTGGCCCAGCGGCTATGCGTTATCCGCGCGGTAGCGGCATCGGCGTGGCAATTGACAAAGAACCTAAGTTGATGGAGATCGGCAAGGGCGAAATACTTCGCGACGGCGGCGAAGTTGCGATCGTCGCCTATGGTTCAATGGTGCATCCTGGATTGCAGGCGGCAGAAAATCTGGCGAAAGAAAAGATCGAAACTACGGTAGTCAACGCTCGTTTTGTGAAACCACTCGACGCGCAACTGTTACTGGCGCTCGCGCAAACCAAGCGGTTGATTGTTACCGTTGAAGAAGCTTACCTGGCCGGTGGCTTTGGCTCGGCGGTGCTGGAGTTGCTCGAAGAGAATGGGCTGCAGGACAAAGTGCGCGTGGTACGAATGGGAATTCCGGATCGCTTGGTAACTCATGGCGACCCGAAACTGCTGCTTGCCAAATATGGTTTGGATGCCGACGGCATTTACATGCGCGTGAAAGAAAGTATCGACGTTCTCGATGATCGTCGCACCAAGCCGCAAAAAATTGGACGATAGCTTTCGTCTCCACAGTCAAAATTAATCCGCGCCCGGACTGCAGAAACAGACGGGCGCGTTGTTTTAGTGCACGATATCGTTGCCCGGGGTCTTAAGTAGATCTTCTCAACCTCCTAAGTTGCTCTTGTTTTACAACTACTTAACACCGCCGACCTGCCTCATCCTTTTTGGCCTCCATTTTGCTAATCAATCAACTTCCTCGACAAAATCAGTTAAGCTTAGTCAGCGCGGCAGGGAATGTGGAGCAAAATGGAAGCAGAAATCAGGAAAACCGAAACCAATACAGAATTATCACTGGCCGAGCCTCACTTTGACGATGAAGCCACTCTCCTTTCGGCGCGCCGAGTCGTGCCGCTGGATGAAGTGGAGTCTGATGAACCGCAAAAAAGGTGGCACCTGGCGAGCGGGTGGATGTTCGTGGCCACTGTCGTCGGCGCGCTGCTGCTGGGAATTGCTGCCAGCGCAATCTATTACTCGCGGGTCAATCGTGAACCTGCGCAATCGTTTGTCGACGCCGAGAGCATTGCTTCCGGTGTTGACGCTATTTCGGAACCGGCAAGCAACGATGCGCGCTTAACACCGACGGCGCCCGAAATGAACAATGGAGCGGCTCCGGATGCGAATATGGACGTCACGGTAAACGACAGACCAACCTTCGCGCCTGCCCCAGAAGGTTCAGCAAACGAAACTAAGAGACCCGCCGCACGGCGGGTGGGCGTGCTTACTTCTTCGTCAGCTCGCGATGAACTCAAAGCTGCACGGCGCGAGGCCAAAGAACGAATACGCGAGCTGGAGCGCGAAAGTCGTGGCCGCAGGTCGCGCAACGACCTCACGCGCATTCGGGAAATTTTCGAAGGCCCACAAAAACCTTAACAAGCAGTAAACTGTCGGGCGTGAAGCGCGAACGACCTGAGCGAATCGACAAATTGCTGGTCCAGCGCGGTCTTGCCGATTCGCGCACTAAAGCACAGGCGATGATAATGTCTGGCATCGTTCTGGTTAATGAGCAGCGTGTTGACAAACCTTCCGACGCAATTCCCGCCGACGCAGAGATCAGAATAAAGCGCGGTGACGATCCGACCTCCCGTTACGTCGGACGCGGCGGCTTGAAACTGGAAGCTGCGTTGCGTGAGTTTCAAATCAACGTCACGAACTTCGATTGTCTTGACGTCGGCGCCTCTACCGGCGGCTTCACCGATTGCCTGTTACAACACGGTGCGCGCCATGTCATAGCCCTCGACGTTGGCCACAATCAAATTGATTGGCGATTGCGAAGTGATCCACGAGTCGAGGTGAGGGAAGGTGTCAACGCGCGTTACCTGAAACCCGCCGACTTCGAGGCGGAGTTCGATCTGATCGTGATGGACGTGTCTTTTATATCTGCCACAAAGGTCCTTCCCGCCATCGTTTCGCTCTTGAAAAATAAAGGCCACCTGATTTTATTAATCAAGCCTCAATTTGAAGTCGGTCGCGCTGATGTAGGTAAGGGCGGCGTTGTGCGCGATCCACAAAAGCACACCCAGGTTGTCGCAGAAGTAAACGAGGCAGCTAAAGAGCTGGGCCTGGTGGTACGAAACGTCATCGAGTCTCCGCTTCGCGGTGCGGATGGCAATGTGGAGTTTCTGGCGCTTTACGAAAGGACGGGACAGTAGCCCAAGCGTGAGCGCGGCCGTTACTTCTTCTGATTTACGCCCTTCCTCACGGTCGGGCTGCCCCGGCCTTCCTCACAGTCGGGCTGCTGCCCCGCATGCCATGCTTATTGCCCCTTAGTGTGCTTCCAGTTAACATGGCGACCGATTTCCTAATCACTTCCCCCATGAGATTCTCTGCGCGTAACTACGGCAGGATCGATGACGAACTCAATCAAGCGCATTGGCATAGTTCTGAAGCCGCATCAACCCGATGCGCTTAAGACAATGTGCGAACTGACAACGTGGCTGGCAGCGCGCAACCTCACGCTAGTAGGTGGTCCAGAGCTGGAGCGCGCTGCGATCACCAAAGCAACAGGCTGCGCCGTCGCGGAGGTCGACCCTGAAAAGCTTGCCGCGGACGTCGATCTGATACTGGTGCTCGGTGGCGACGGCACAATGATAGCGACCTCGCGCATGATTGGTGACACCGAAGTACCTGTTTTGGGAATTAACTATGGCGGGCTCGGATACCTGGCAGAGTTTCGCATTGAAGAGTTATACACCGCGTTGGAATCAATACTTTCCGGCAACTATCGTTTAGACAAGCGTGTCATGCTTTCCGTCGAACTGGTCCCGGGCGACGCACGACTTGCCGAGCATCGCGTGCTGAATGACGTGGTCATCAACAAATCGGCGCTGGCGCGCATCATTGAAATTGAAGTTTATCTGAACGGACAATTTGTTAATTCGTTTCGTGCCGATGGCTTGATTGTTTCTACGCCCACAGGCTCAACTGCTTACAATCTTTCCGCCGGTGGGCCAGTCATTTTCCCCTCGATGAACGCGGTTGTAATCACGCCCATTTGCCCTTTCACACTCTCTAATCGGCCGATCGTCGTCCCCGATGATGCTGTTATCGAGCTGTGTTTGAAGACTGACAAAGAAGACGTCGCCCTTACGCTGGATGGCCAGGTTGGTCTTCCGTTGAAGGTCGATGATCGAGTGGTGATTCGCAAGAGCAAGACTACTTTCAATCTGGTGCAGCCTATGAACCGGAACTACTTCGATGTATTGCGCGACAAGCTGCGCTGGGGAAGGTGAAGAAGTTTCAAGTTTCAAGTTCCGAGTCTCAAGTTACCTTTGTGAACACTCGGCTCGGAAATCGGACGAAAATCGGGACTGGCATCGAAATCCGAACTTGAAACTCGAAACTTGAAACTTGAAACTGAGAAACATGTCTGACAACAGAGACGACAAAGCCAAACAAACAATTGATGCCGACGCATTCGAGCGCGAAGTAACCACCGACCTCGACGAGGAGACGGCGGACAAGCCAAAGGGCTGGCCGCTCCATACTCGTATTCTCATCGGCCTGGGTGTGGGTGTTGTTTCCGGAGTGGCAGTCAACTATTCCTTTGGCGGCGATCATCCACGCGTCGTTTGGGTTATCGACAACATCACGGGACCAATTGGTCAACTATTTCTTCGCCTGCTGTTGATGATCGTCGTACCACTAGTTTTCTCATCACTGGTTGTTGGCGTGGCAGGCATCGGCGACATTCGCAAGCTCGGACGAGTGGGTTTGAAGTCGTTCGCTTATTGCCTCGTGATTTCTGCGATCTCAGTACTGATCGGACTGACCCTCGCCAATACCATTCGGCCAGGCACGCGCATCGATGCCACAACCAAAGCAGCGCTCGAACAACGTTATGGCACAGACGCATCAAAGCAGGTCGAGGCGGCCAAGAAAGGCGGAAACGTGCCCTCGCCATTGATGCAGGTGGTGGAAACGATTGTACCTTCGAATCCGATTGCCGCCGTTGCCGGCGTGCCGTCGAATCCTAGCGCCGCGACTTCGGGTGGCACACCAAACATGCTGCACCTGATGTTTTTCGCCTTGATCATCGGCATTGCGATCACACTGATTCCAGTCAGCGTCACGGCGCCGCTATTGCGCGGGCTAGAAGCACTCTATGAAATCACGGCGAAAATCATTGAAATCATCATGAAGTTTGCGCCTTACGCGGTGGCCTGTTTGCTCTTTAACAATACAGCGCGCTTTGGGCTGGACCTGTTGCAGGCGTTGGGTTGGTTTGTGGTAACCGTGCTGCTTGGCCTTTCCATCCATATGTTCGGCGTTTACTCACTCTCCATTTACTTCCTCTCGCGGATTTCACCTATCGATTTTTTCCGGCGAATAAAAACCGTCATCCTGACGGCCTTTTCCACCTCTTCATCGAACGCGACGCTGCCGACCGCATTGCGAATTTCTGAAGAGAACTTAGGCGTCCCGCAGGAGATTAACAGCTTCGTGCTGACGGTGGGCGCCACCGCAAACCAAAATGGCACTGCGTTGTATGAAGGTGTGACCGTTTTGTTTCTGGCGCAGCTCGCCGGTATTGATCTTTCAATCGGTCAACAACTGATGGTCGTTTACCTGGCAATCCTCGGGGGCATTGGTACTGCGGGCGTGCCATCAGGTTCGATTCCATTCATCATTGGCGTGCTGGTTACGATTGGAGTTAACCCGGCACTGATCGCGATCATTCTTGGGGTGGATCGCATACTCGATATGTGTCGCACGACGTTGAATGTGGTCGGCGATATTACTGCGGCAACCTATGTCGCGCGTTCTGAAGGGTATGAACTTTTGAAAGCACACGTACCGGCGATTGTTCACGCGGGCGTGGCAATGCCTGAATGAGAATTGCAAAGCACCGAAGCACCGGGCAGGGGGCTGATGAGGTGAGTGGAAGTCTTTACCAATGACCAACGAAGAGATTTATGGTTTTATTCAAAAACACAAACTGGGCGTGCTCGCAACAGTTTCATTATCGGACAGGCCGGAAGCGGCAGTTGTAGGCTTTGCGGTTACTCGCAAGCTGGAACTTATTTTCGACACGCTCCAGAAACCCGTAAGTGCAAGAATTTGAGACTGAACCCCAATATAGCTTTTGTGATTGGCTGGGATGAAGAAATCACACTGCAGTACGAAGGAAAGGCCGAAGAACCGAAAGGCAGCGAACTTGAACGCTACTAACAAGTCTACTTCGAAAAGTGGCCCGATGGAGTGGAACGGGTAAAGTGGCCGGACATCACTTATTTCAGAGTCCGACCGAGTTGGATGCGTTATAGCGACTTCAACAAGAATCCTGCACACATAGTCGAACAAACATTCTAGAACCTGGGGACACAGCATATGGTTTTTCCTCTTTACGATGACAACACCGATCGCAGCACTACTCCGATCGTCAATTACATTCTGATTGCTCTAAACATCCTCGTCTTTGTCTTCCTGCAGCAACTGGGAACAAATGACAGGTTCACTTATGCGTTTTCTACGGTGCCGCAGGAGATTATTACCGGCCGTGATGTGCGCACGCCCGATCGAGTGGTTGAAGCGCCGGTCACGGGACAACAACTTTTGATTCCGGGTCTGCAGCCGACGCCCTTTTCCGTTTACCTTACCTTGATTTTTTCGATGTTCATGCATGGGGGTATCGCACACATCGCCGGCAACATGTTGTTCCTCTGGATTTTTGGCGACAACGTCGAAGACCGCATGGGCCACCTGAGATATTTGATTTTTTACTTGCTGACTGGCGTGCTGGCGTCGCTGGCCCATGTGCTATCGACGGTCATGTTTGCCGCGGATCAGAGTAGTTTGCTGGTCCCCAGTTTAGGAGCTTCCGGCGCAATCTCGGGAGTGCTTGGCGGTTACCTCGTGCTGCATCCGAAACGGCGCGTAACAGTAATCTTGTTTCGTTTTCTGACCGACGTGCCGGCATATGTAGCGGTCGGCATTTGGTTCGCGTTTCAATTGATCAGCGGCCTGGGCATGTTGGGAGGCGGCTCACAAACAGGCGGTGTAGCCTACGCGGCGCACATTGGCGGCTTTGTCGCCGGCGTCGTGCTGGTCAAGTTTTTTACGATTGGACGATCGCAATCGTACGCCTAGAGACGATCGCAATCGTTCCCATTGGAAGGTTCCGATTTCGCGTGAACAGCCGCGTAGCGGCGAAATGTTTATTGAAGTCTTTCATTAGATTTGTATTGCGAGTCGGGCGAAGTGTTCATCATTTCGCCTGACTCGCTGTAGTTCAATAAAATACCTGTTCAGCTATAATCATTAGGTGCCTACGGCACTATTTTGCCGCTAGTAGGTCTGTAAAGTAAGATCGCCGCTAATCATGATGAAAGCAGAAAAGGAATTGCAGTCGGTTAACCAGCAGGGTCTCGACATTCGTTCCACGCCGCGCGCCGAGATGGTCCTTTATCCGCTGGATACGTTCGCGTATGAATTTCCCGGCAGTGAAATAAAGATCGATTTTGAAATCACCGAGTTCACCGCGATCTGTCCTTTTTCCGACTTTCCCGATTTTGCCACCATACGGCTTCAGTATGTTCCCAATGAACGCTGCGTAGAGTTGAAAACTTTAAAGCTCTACATCAACTCGTTTAGAAACGTGAAAATCTTTCACGAGCACGTCATCAACGTGATTCTCGAGGACTTTGTGAGCGCGTGCGATCCGTTAAGCGTCGAGATCGAAGGCGATTTTCACGTACGCGGAAATATTAAGACGGTGGTGCGCGCCAGTTATAAGAAAAAATGAGCAGTAGGCAGTGGGCAGAAAAGCAGAAAGCAGTGAACTCATGCTGGCGAGCTACTGACTACTAATAGCAGGAATGAGCTCCACCACAATCTTCATCATCGCCGGCGCCATACTGCTGGCGATTTTCTTTCTCATTGCCAGACTCTCCATTCGCTGGGCAGTGC
The DNA here is from genome assembly GCA_040003695.1 of bacterium. Taxonomy (GTDB): domain Bacteria; phylum Acidobacteriota; class Blastocatellia; order Pyrinomonadales; family Pyrinomonadaceae; genus PSRF01. The sequence continues at coordinate 11,549 of JBDUCB010000149.1, read as the reverse complement.
GCCTGAGCATAGTCGGCATAATTCTGATCGCATTGATTGGCGTGGGAGTTTTCTGGTGGTGGGGCAACCGTCTCGCCTCACCGCACTCAAACCGCGAACGCGCCGTACCTGCCAAACGAACGCCTTCTCGCTGAGTCATGGGAAAAAGAGATACCGATGACGAGGCCGACGTTTTCGTCGAGGAAGCGGTGCCACTCAAATCAAGTGGCGGAATCATTGGTCTGTGGTCTCGCTATCGCCTGCTGCCGCGCAATGTCTTCGCGATCAGCCTGGTCAGCCTGCTAAACGACGCCTCCAGCGAAATCATTTACCCGCTGTTGCCGATCTTTTTGTCGCTAACTCTCGGCGCTTCACCGGGCGTTGTGGGGCTAATCGAAGGAGCGGCGGAATCGATTTCAAGTCTGCTAAAACTCTTTGCCGGATATTTCAGCGACCGCAAGGGGAAACGGAAAAGTTTTGTCGTCTTCGGATATCTGCTGTCGAGCTTCGTTCGTCCGCTGCTGGCATTTGCGGTGAACTGGTATGAAGTTCTGGGTATTCGGTTAAGCGATCGCGTTGGCAAGGGAATTCGCAGCGCGCCTCGGGACGCCATGATCGCCGACACTGTGCGCGTAGAGGAGCGCGGCCTGGCGTTTGGGTTTCATCGTGCTATGGACCACACCGGCGCTGTAGCCGGACCATTGTTTGGCTACTTATTGGTCTTACTCTTCGCGGTCGATCGCAACCTGCCGACGGCTGGAGAGTTTAAGAAGATCTTTCTCGCGGCTTCGATTCCGGCAATGGCCGCCGTAGCAGTGGCGACGTTTTACGTTCGGGAAGTCAAACACAAGCGTAAGGCCGATGAAGCGATCGTGCCTCCGCCGGTGAAATTTTCACTGCAAGGGTTCGACTCAAATTTCAAACGGTTTCTGGTTATCGTTGCGCTTTTTACCTTATCCAATTCATCCGATGCTTTTTTGTTGTTGCGGGCGCGCATGACAGGCGTTTCGGTAGTTTCGATTCCTCTGCTGTGGGCCACGCTTCATGTCAGCAAAGTCGTCAGTTCGCTTTTCGGGGGCGATCTTTCGGATCGGCTCGGCCGTCGTCGCCTAATAATTTCAGGGTGGATTCTTTACGCGGCGGTCTACGCAGGTTTTGCTTTTGTTACCAACGCATACTCAGTATGGGTACTGTTTGTCATCTATGGCATCTATTTTGGTTTCGCTGAAGGAGCCGAAAAGGCCCTGGTGGCGGATCTTGTGCCACCCGAAAAGCGCGGTACGGCGTTTGGTCTTTACAATCTCGCTTTTGGCATCACGGTTTTGCCGGCATCGTTATTGATGGGAGTGTTATGGGATTGGCGCGGGCCGCAAACCGCTTTCATCGTAAGCGCAATACTGGGTTCAACGGCGGCTGTTTTGCTTCTGTTGCTGGTAAAGACACGAACGGCGGTGCAAGCAATTTAAAATGGTCATGTTGGAGAACAAACTTTGGTTTGCTGTTTCTTCGCAAACTATAGTTTGCGCTACAGTTCCTGGCCCATCCCTGAGCCGGCGCCAGTTATCGTCGAATGCGCATCACCAAGTTTTGAGTTAACATACGTGCGAGCTTTTGCAGGAAAACGAACGGTTTACAAGCCTTTTGTTGCCGTGCCAGGCCGTGCCCGGTCCCGCTGAGACCAAACTTCTTATGCAGTTTGCCACCATTGAAGACGCCATTGCTGAAATACGCGACGGGCGCATGATCATTATCGTCGATGACGAAGACCGCGAGAACGAAGGCGACCTTGTTTGCGCGGCTGAAAAAGCAACGCCCGAGATCGTCAACTTCATGGCGCGACATGCGCGTGGTCTGATCTGTCTGCCGCTAACCGAAGAGCGTTGCGATGAGCTGCACTTGACGACGCAGGTGGCAGACAACACCTCATACCTCGGTACTGCTTTCACTGTTTCCATCGATGCGCGCAAAGGCGTCACTACCGGAATCTCCGCCGCTGATAGGGCCACCACTATTCAGGCCGCGGTCGATCCGCAAACACGCCCGCAAGATCTGGCGCGACCGGGCCACGTGTTTCCGCTGCGCGCAAAAAAAGGTGGCGTGCTGGTCCGTCCCGGGCAAACGGAAGCGAGCGTTGATATCGCGCGCATGGCTGGACTCTATCCCGCCGGCGTCATCTGCGAAATCATGAACGAAGACGGCACCATGTCGCGGCTGCCGCAGTTGACTGACTTTGCGGCGCGCCATCATCTGAAAATGATTACCGTTGCCGATCTGGTGCGTCATCGCATCAGCAAAGAGACGCTGGTGAAACGCGCAGTTGAAACCGATCTGCCAACGGTCTATGGCCGGTTCAAAGCAATCGCTTTCGAAAATGTGATCAATGGCGACGTGCATCTGGCGATGGTGATGGGAAACGTAAGGACCGATGAGCCGGTTCTGGTTCGCGTGCATACGGAGAATGTCACCTGCGACATGTTTGGTTCACTGATTGACGATACGGGCTTTCAATTACACACAGCGCTGGAGAAGATTGCCGCCGCCGGCCGTGGTGTAGTGCTTTATCTGCGCCAGCGCGAACATAGTCTTGATCTGGTAAATCAGTTGCGTACTTACGCGGTCATGCAGGATCGCAGCGTCGGCAAGCGCGAGGCCAGCCTGGAAACAGGTTATGGCGCGGACCGGGATTACGGCGTAGGAGCGCAGATACTTCATGACCTGGGCCTGCGTCGTATACAATTGCTGACGAATCATCCCCCAAAAGTAGCAGCTCTGGAAGGTTTTGCGCTTGAAGTTGTTGGCAACATCCCCCTGGGCCAACCGGCGCATCTCAAAGACTCGTCTGACGAGCAAGAACAAACATCTCCGGAGAAAAAAGAGCAACGCATCTGAGCTGGGCCGTCATCTGTGACAGCAGACTCCGACTATCCGGAAAATGTTTGTGGACAGCTTCTGATAGCTTTTCGGGATTCCCTCTCCCATTATTATTACTTTCAGGCCACAATAGCGGCTGCCTATGAGTGTAGACGATCGCGATAAAAATTCTGCGGGAGATTCGTCTCGATCCGCGAGCGAGAAGGAAAGCGTTCAAGATGCGCTTCAGTCAGACACTGATGCGCCGTTACCGCCTGTCGCCGAAGCGATCGCTGACCGCGATGCGCAAAGCCCTCATCCAATAACTCCACAAGGCCGGCGCCGGCGTTTTCTCAATCGACGCAATCTGGTAATCGCCACCATCGCTGCGGCCGCCGGCGTAGTAGCCCTGATTCTCATTATCTTAATAGTCTACCGCCTCGGCTATGTTGATAACTACGTGGCGGGCCAAATCAAAGACACGTTTGCAAAGTATGGAATACGGGCGGAGATCAAAGACTTCCACACAACTTTCCCGCCGCAGACTGTCGAGATGTTGGGGGTTGAACTATACGATGCGCAAAGCGGAGAAAAACTGGGGACGATTGATCGGCTGCTCGCTACCGTGCGCATCGAAGATTTGTATGCTTTGAATCTTCAACGCAATATCACATTAAAGGATCTCAAAATTGAAGGGCTCGAAGCCTGGGTAAGATTCGATGAGCAAGGCCGTTCAAATTTTCGCAACCTTCATATCCCTCCGCCCGAAACCAACCGTCGCATCCTCTTTGCGTATACCGCTGCGAATATCGAAATCAAGAGTGGCGTAATCCATTACGGAGATGCGCGCCACGAAATCTCGGGCGAAGCGCGAAATCTGCAGGCAGTAATTCTGCCGAAAGATCCTAACGTCCCGCTTGAGAGTCAAATGCATCCGGTGACATTGGCCGTCTCGAATTCCACGTTTACCTACGACGGGCGTCCAATTAATAACATCGACGTCAACGCGCAGCTTCGAGTTAACGAAACGCGCGCGGAGATTCAGGAACTGGTCCTGCGCTCACCCGTCGCCGAGGCGCACTTGAGCGGAATAATGGATGACTGGCGCGCGCTGAGCTACCAGATGAAAATCACGTCATCAGTTGATCTCACTCAGCTTTCGGACGTGCTTCAATCCGGCACCACTTTGCGCGGCACAGGCAACTTTGCCGGCGTAGTTACCGGCCGTGGCGATCAATACAAAGTTCAAGGCGAGGCCAAGTCTGACTCGCTCGCGGCTGATGGAATTCGCTTGCAGGGACTGAACGTTACCGCCAACGGAACCGGTCAGGGCAAGAGTTACAACATCAATGGCCGCGCCGTCGCATCGCTTCTGAGCGCCGGTGATTTTCAATTAAACAACGTGCAGTTGGTGGGCGGTGTGATGGGAACCGGCTCGGACTTTCGTTGGCTGGGCGAACTGCGAGCGGCTGCGGAGCGCAGCTATGGCACAACGATCACGGGCTTGATCATGCAGGATGCGCGCGCTGAGATGAACGACGGAGTCCTGACGGCGTCTTCACGTCAATTTGTTGCTAGTAGCCTGTCATCTTCCAGTGCAAAAGCAAATGGAATTACTGCTTCCGATCTGCGCTTGCGCAGTGAAAACAATGTCACTACAGCAACGGTCGCCAAAGTAAAAGCAGGAACTATCACTGCCTCCGGCGCAAAAGTTAATGGCGTGACGGCAAACAACGTGGACATTGTGAGCCGTGACGGTGTAACGAGCGTGGTGGTCAAAGATGTGCAGGTGGGAAGCACCACGGCGGCAGGTGCAGAGATCGGCAGCATCAATATTGCCGGTGCGCGTTTATCAATCCGCGGTGGGCGAATGGAAGGTTCGACTGCCGACATCAACGCCGGTACTGTGAAACTGGCCGATGGCCAGATGGAGAATGTGAAACTGGCGAAACCTGTATTCGTGGTTGAGCCTTCCGGCCGCTATCGAGCGAGTGCCGACTTGAGCATCGGCGGCGGCATGTTGGGCCAGATGAACATGGGCCAGGCTACGGCGAAGCTGGTCGCGACCAGCAGCGAAATCCAACTTAACAACTTCACGGCCGACATTTTCCAGGGCAAGGCAAATGGCAACGCGCGCATAGCGATCGCGAAAGGCGCCTCATCGCATATCGCCGCGACCTTTAGCGACGTCGAGGTTTCTGGCCCGTTCAGCGCGTTTGCCGGCGCGGCTGTACCGCTGGCGGGGAAGGCTGCAGGACAGATTGACCTGACTTTTCCCGGCACCGACTTCAAACAAGCAAGCGGAACACTGTCAACCAGGTTCACTGCGGATAACGTGGCAACCGACAGTGGACGCGTGCCGCTTTCCGGAATCGTGGCGCTGCGCGCCAATCGCGGTTTGTTTCAAATCGATCAGGTCGACTTGCAAACAACTGCAACCAAGCTTAAGGCGACTGGCCAGTTTTCATTTAGCGGCGATTCCAATCTTAACGTCGATTTGAATTCAACTGATGCAGCGGAGTTACAGGCAGTTTTGATTTCGTCGGGGTTGCTGCCGGAAGTTGAAGAACAGATGCGCAGTTATGGGATCGATCTCGGCGGTCAGTTGGCGTTCAATGGAACCGTCAAAGGACGACTGAGCTCGCCCGATCTCGATGGCCAGATTTCGCTCGGCTCGCTATTGGTGAACGGAAACGATTTAGGTTCACTATCGGCGGCGCTGCGTATGACTGCCGCCGAGTTGCGAATCGAAAACGGCCGCCTCACCGAGCGCGATGGTGGCGGCATGCAGTTTACGCTCGACGCGCCCCGCGGCGGCGAAAACAACATCACCTTTGAAGCGACACTCGATCGCGTTAACGCTGGTGCCTTGATTGCCGCGTTGCCCCTTAGCAAATCAACACGCGCGCAGTTTGCCGATACGCAAGCAGACGCTTCAGGCCAGATAAAAATCACCGGCATACCGAACGCGATGAGCGGCAGCGCCGATTTGCGTTTTGGCCCGGGCCGTCTTGCGGGCGAGCCGCTCGAGGCATTGGTAGCGCGGGCAACTTTCAGCGGCTCGAAAGTCAGTATTGAAAATGTCGATGCGCGACTAACAGCGGGACACATTGTCGCCAACGGCAGTTATGACACTACTACCAAAGCATTCGATCTTCAGGGTCGAGCGGAAGGTGTGCAGTTGAACCGGCTGCTGGCACTGACAAATCGGCCAGGATTGGAAACAGTTACGGGGAGCGCGGACTTTAGCGCGCACGTCGTCGGCAACCTTGGGGAATCGGATTTTTCTGCGTACCAAATTACTTTTGACGGGGTTGGAAAGGACGTGACAATCAACGGCCGTCCAGCAGGCACGTTGGCGCTGGTGGGCCGGACGGAGAATAAGCAACTCAACATCACGCTTACCACTGGATTCTTTGGTCCATCGCAGGTGATTGCGGCGCAAGTCAACCTCGGCAGTGAAAAACTCGCTGCCAATATCGAGACCACGCTAAAGAACGCTGACCTCACCGGCGTGTTGAAAATGGTATTGCCGCAGACTGACGTCAAGCTGACGGGCCGTGCCAGCGGAACGCTGAAAGCTAACGGTAACCTGCTTGATGAAGACGGATACTTTTCGAAAAATGGTTTGCACGGCACGCTGAATCTTTCTGAATTGAGCTTCCGCGTCGAAGACGTGCAACTCAACGCAACCTCGCCCTTGATCGTTCAGTTTTCCCCTAGCGAAGTGACGTTTGAAAAGACGCAGTTTACTGGACCAGGCACGAATGTGACTCTTGGTGGAATCCTGGCTGTCGGCCCTGGCGGCAGACAAAGCATGACAGTTGATGGTCAGCTCAACCTACGCGCGTTGAATGGCCTTTCACCCGATTTCTTTTCTTCAGGCTCAGCAGACGTTGCGGTGCGCGTTACGGGAAGTTACGAAACCCCGCGTCTCAACGGCACGGCTTCTGTTAACGGCGGCTCGATTTCTTTGCTGCTCGGAAACGATCGTTGGACCATTTCCAATTTGAAATCGCTGGTAAGGTTTACGTCCAATCAGGCACAGATCGATTCGCTGACGGGAACCATGGGCGGCGGTCGCGTCAGCATCACCGGCGGTGCATTACTCGAAGGGTTTACGGTTTCTCGTTTCCTATTCAATATTCACGGCGACGAAGTGTCCGTTCCGTTTCCGGAAAACTTCCGCACTACCGCCGATCTCGATCTCGAAATCAGAGGGTCCGGGCGCGAGCAACTTATTGGTGGCGTAGTAAACGTGCGGCGCACGGAATACACGCAGGATATCGAACTCGCAGACCTGATTAATTTTCGCCGCGAAGAATCGATTGAAGAAGGCGGCGAGCTGGAGCTGACGCGCGCGGCGTTGTTTAGCGATCTGCGCGTTGAAGGCCGCAATGCACTGGTGGTTCACAATAATTTGGCGGACCTGACTGGTTCAGTATCGTTACAGGTTAATGGTCCCGTAAAGGATCCGGTAATTTCCGGCAGAATCACCGCTACCAGCGGCACTTTGAATTTCCGTAACGACCGCTACGAGATCACCCGCGCGCTGATGGATCTACCACCGCAGCGTGGGGCGGATCCTTTAATCAACATTCAAGGCGAGTCGCAGATTCGCGGCTATCGCGTAACAGTTGGTCTCAATGGCCCGCTTTCCCAACCGCAGGCGATCGTTAGTTCCGAACCGGCGTTGCCGCAAGCTGATGTCGTCTCGCTGATCACCACAGGCCAGCTTTCGAGTGGCGACACCAGCACGTCGATCCTTTCGCAATCGGGCCTGGGAACGGCGACGAGCCTTCTGACTGACGCGCTAATCAATGCGCCCGCCCAACGCGCAACCAGTCGCATCTTTGGCTTAAGCCGTTTCGAAATTAATCCGGTGATTGGCAGCAGCGGCTCAACTCCGGCAGCCCGTCTGACGGTAGGAAAGAGAATCAACAAGGACCTGTCGGTGACCTATTCGACGAACGTTACTTCCGATCCCAATCAGATACTAGCTGTCGAATATCGCGTCTCGGACCGTCTGTTTTTTATCGCGCAGTATGAACAAGCGTCGACACGCAAACTAACTGCGCGCAACAACAATTTTAGTTTTGAGATTAGATTCAGAAGACGGTTCTAAGGAATGGGCTTGCCAACAGCGCGGATTCAGAATTGGGAACCTCAGGGTTGGCGGCTTGCCCCCGCTAAGGTTGAGCGGCATCCAAACGGCGGGGGTAAACCACCCTTCCCAACCTGCGAGGCTGGGCCGATTGGAAGCTTCCATCAAGCAATATCGCGAAATTTGGTTAGTTTTTCGGTCTTTCTCATCTCGATCCTACTTGTCACTTTTATTAATGCCGATGCGAGTGCGCGCCTGGATGAATACGAAGGACGCACAGTCTCCTCGATTGAGATAGTTTTCGAAGGGTCACCTTCCAACCCGGCCGCTGAAGCCGAATTCCTGTCAATCGTAAAAGTCCTTCCTAACACGCAGTTTTCAGCGGTAGTCGTGCGCGATTCGCTCCAGGCATTGTTCGATTCCGAAAGAGTGGCAAACGCGCGCGTCGAAGTGGTTGAGGCGGCGGGAACAAACAACAATCGAACAGTTCGGCTGCGTTTTGTAATCCAGCGCCAGGTGCAGATTGGCGCCGTCAAACTTGAAATTGCAGCGCCGGCAGGCGTGCCTATCTCGCAGGATGAGTTACGCGCCCGCTTAAATCTTAGTCAACCAGGCACGCGTTTTTCGAAGCAGATTGTCAGCCGCAATGCCGATGAGCTTCAGGTCTACTTGCGCGACCGCGGCTACTTCAACGCCACAGTTGAGTCCGTCGAACAACTTGACACTTCAGGAACGCGGGCGACTATTACCTACCGGATTGCGCCGGGCGAACAGGCGAAGGTTGCCGCATTCAATATTGATATCACCGGCTTTGATGTAGCGGTTGTTAGGCCAACGCTGGCATTGCAACCCGGCGCGGCCTTCACTCGTGAAGCCCTGGGCCAGGATGTGACGAAAATTCGTCAGGCGATAATCGGCCAGGATTACCTCGCTCCTTTGATCGATGACGCACGCGTCGAACGCGACGCCGATAAAAACCAGATCACGATTAGTCTCAAAGGATCGGTTGGACCGAAGGTAACGGTCGTGGCGCCGGATTATCCGATGAGCGAAAAGACAGCGCGCGATCTGCTGCCGGTCAAGCGCGAAGGCAACATCGATCAGTCGGCAATTGTCGAAGGTGCGCGCCGCATCAGGAACAAACTTCAGGAACAGGGTTATTTCTTTACCGAAGTAACTCCAGTTTGTACTGTCACGCCCGCGATTCCAGAAATGGGAAGTAACGGCGCTGCAGAAACCTGCGAGACGCTGAACCCCGATGCGCTGAGCGGCCATAGCGTAGAAATACGTTACAACATCGAGCGCGGACGCCGCTTCAAACTCACCGACATTCGCATCACCGGTACCAACAAACTTACTTACGAGGATGTTGCCGCAGATCTCAGAACACAGAAAGCGAGCGCGCTGGGCTTGATCCCATTTGTGGGTTACGGTCGCGGCTATACCAGTCTCACTTTGCTTGAGCAGGATCGACGCACTATCGAAGCCTACATGCGCGACCTTGGTTATCGTCACGCTCATGCGGACGTGCTTCAGGGCGTATCGCTCAACGGGGACAATCTGATCATCACGTTCCAGGTGAATGAAGGAGCGCTGACGCGCATTGCAGGCGTCGAAGTTCGCGGCAATAAGATTTATACCGACCAGCGGCTGCGGGATGAATTAAGAATCGTCATGGGCTCGCCTTACTCGCGGACGCAGGCGAGGGCAGATGGGGAGCGCCTGCTGGCGCTTTATGCGCGCGAAGGCTATGTCAAAGTGCAGATGGAGTTTTCCATTGTCGAGCTGCCACAGAAAGATAGTGACGAGCAGGTACGGCTGGTTTATTCGATCACGAACGAAGGCGACAAGGTCTACGTCAATCGCATCATTGTTAACGGCGTGACTGGTGACGCGAAAACGCAGCGCACCAAGCGAGACGCCATCGCTCGCGTGATACCACTGGTAGAGGGCGACGTGTTGCGCGCGGACCGTATTGCGGAGAGTGAACGAGAACTCTATCTGACGGACGCTTACCGGCAGGTGATCATCCGCACCGAGCCGGCCGGTGAAACCGTATCCGGCTTCAAGCGCCGCGACGTGATCATCGACGTGGAAGAGAAAAAGCCGCGCGTGATGGATTATGGTGGCGGCTTCTCGAGCGATACGGGCGCGCTCGGCCTATTGGAAATCAGCAACGTAAATCTGATGAACAAACTGCGGCAAGGCGCAATGCGCCTGCGCGTCAGTAATCAACAGCAGCGGCTTAGGTTTGAATATTTCGATCCACGCTTTGCGCGCTATGGAGAAAAGCAATTTATTCCCATCGCTATCTCGGTTGAGTATCAGCGGGATGCCACGGTGACGCGCTTTTTCCGTTCCGCAATTGACCGCGGCACGTTGGGGATCGTGCAGCGCCTCGACGCGAAGGGAAATCCGCTTGATGAGTTTGGCGTCAAAGTCAAAGAGCCGACGATCAATCGCTTCACGGCGACGGTCGAAACCCAACGTGTGCTTAGTCAAAAAACGCGTTCGATTGTTTTTGCCCGTTACAGTTATGAAGACGTAAGGCTGTTCAATCTTCAGAGTCTTCTGGTGAAGCCTATTCTGCAACCTGATCGGGCGGTCCGTCTTTCTCGCTTTGGCGCCTCGTTTGTGCGCGACACGCGCGAAAGGTGCGAGCGCGGCTTGTTGGGAACGGTGCGCAACCCTGATGAGGAGACGGGCGCGCCAGGCGAAATCTGTCGTTACAATCAATTGGACGCAACGCGTGGCGACTTCTTCAACATTGACTACGCAATCGCACTGAGACAGCTGGGCGGCAATGTTTCCTTTGGCCGCCTGCAGGCCACTTACCGGCGTTATTACAAGGTCAACGCATTTCGCGGAACAGTCTTCGCGGGAAATGCCACGCTGGGCCTCGCAAATCTTTTCAATCCGCGCGATCGCGACGGCATCCCGGGCATAAGCGAAATTGATCTGACGCTGCCGATTAGCGAAAGATTTTTTTCGGGTGGTTCGACGACGCTGCGTGGATTTGGTTTTGAGGAAGCTGGTCCACGCCAGGTGATCATTCCGAAAGGCACGTTCATCGATCAAAAAAAGAAGCCGGTGTTTCTAAATCCGTTTACCGTTCCGGTAGGGGGTAACGCGCTCGCCATCGTCAATCTGGAAGCGCGCATACCGATTTCAAAGGCACTACAGGCGGTTCCTTTTTACGATGGCGGCAATGTGTTCCGGCGCATCGGGGATTTGTTTCATAAGCATGACAACTCGCCGCCGCCCGCCGACCTGCTGGCGGCTATCGACGCTGCGAACCTGCGCGCGCACTGGACCAACACCGTCGGTTTGGGCTTTAGAATTCAAACACCATTCGGCGGTGCGCTGGCGGTCGATTATGGTTATCTAATGAATCCGCCGGAGTTTTTGATTCCACAACGCGGTCCCAGTGGTAACCTGGACGACTTTACCGGCACGCCGGCAGTTTATCGTTTGAAGCGAACGCAGATTCATTTCAGGTTTACGCAGACGTTCTAAAGAACGGAAGGCAGCAGCAGGAGCAGGAAGCAGGAGCGGGAGGCAGAAGCAGATGATGTTGTATAGAACGCTAAGCTCGAAGGTCGATTGGCATCGGTCA
>JBDUCB010000133.1:0-2356 GCA_040003695.1 bacterium | reverse complement strand
AATGAGCGGGGGCAAGCCCCTTCCCGACCTGGAGACAACGCACAAAGCGCGTTTGCTGTTTACTGTTTGCTGTTTAATATTTCGGATTGACTCCCAAATTCCACATCAAGAACGAATAGATGTCCGCAGCCTGTTCGATTGCTTTGGTAGTGCTGCTGGCTCCGTGACCTGACTTCGTATCGATGCGAATCAGGATTGGGTTAGGACCACCCTGCGCCGCTTGCAACGCTGCCGCGTATTTGAAGTTGTGGGCAGGCACGACGCGGTCATCATGGTCCGCAGTGGTAATCAGCGTTGCCGGATATTTTCCACCGGGTTTGATGTTGTGAATCGGCGAATAAGCATAGAGCGCCTTAAACTCCGCTTCATTGTCGCTGGAGCCATAGTCGGCAATCCAGTTCCAACCAATCGTGAATTTATGAAAGCGCAGCATGTCCATCACACCGGCCTGTTCCACCACCGCGCGGAATAATTCCGGACGCTGATTGGAAACTGCGCCGACCAGCAGACCGCCATTCGATCCGCCCTGGATCGCAAGTTTCTCAGACGAGGTGTACTTGTTCCTGATCAGGTACTCGGCCGCCGCGATAAAGTCATCAAAAACATTTTGCTTCTTCAACTTGGTACCGGCCTCGTGCCACTTCTCGCCGTATTCGCCACCGCCGCGCATGTTCGCGGAAGCGTAAATAACGCCCTGCTCAAGCAGCGCCAGGCGCAGCGCATTAAAGTTTGGCGAAGTCGTTATGTTGAAACCGCCGTAGCCATACAAGATCGTTGGATTGTTGCCATCCAACTTGATTCCCTTCTTATGCACCAGGAACATTGGCACGCGCGTGCCGTCTTTGCTCGTGTAGAAAACTTCGGAAGTCTCGAAGTCGCTCGACTTGAAACCCGGAATCTCAGGCTTTCGAAACAGCGTGGATTGCCTGGTCGCAATGTCATACTTGTAAATCGTTGGCGGGAAGTTGAAGGTTGTAAAAGTATAGAACGTAAACTTGTCGTCGCTTCTCCCACCAAAACCGCCGACCGTTCCCAAGCCAGGCAGTTTAATTTCGTTTTCGAGCTTGCCGTCCAGGCTGTAAACATAAACTCGCGCAACCACGTCCTTCAGATAGCCGACAAATAGTTTGCCGCCCACCAAATTCGCAAAATCAAGTGGTTCCGGTTTCTCAGGAATTACATCTGTCCAGTTTTTCTCTTCCGGGTTCCTGGGATCGAAAAGAAATACGCGACCATTTGGCGACTTATGATCCGTGTAGACTAAAAACTTATCGCCGACGTTGTCTAATACGTCGTAACTGTCGTCGCCAATCTCTGCAACGATCGGACTAAAGGCCGCTCCTGATTGCGATGCTTCGCGGTAGAAAACCGCGTTGCCCTTCTTGCCCTTGCCGCGTTCCGATATAAAGAGAAACGTATAGCGTTCATCGTCGCTGGATCCTACGTTGTGGAAGCGTTGCGCATTGGCGGGGTCTTCATAGACAAGCGTGTCCTTCGATTGCGGCGTTCCGATCTTGTGATAGAACACTTGATGGTTTTCATTCTTAGCCGTCAGCTCGTGACCTTTTTCCGGCGCTGGATAGCGGCTGTAATAAAAACCGTCGCCCTGCCAGGAAATACCAGAGCTCTTCATCCACTCAATGTGATCGGAATTCGGTTGCTTGGTCGCCGTATCGAGCACATAAAGATCATTCCAGTCAGAACCACCCTGCGAAACTCCATACGCCAAATACTTTCCATTCTTTGAGAAGGCAGTCGCTCCGAGTCGCGTGGTGCCGTCAGCCGACAGTTTGTTCGGATCGAGCAGAACTTCCGCCGTGCCCTCGAGACCTTTTTGCCGGTACCAGACGCTCTGGTTTTGTAAACCATCATTCTTGGTATAGAAAAAGTATTCGCCGCGACGCGTAGGTGAAGAGTACTTCGGATAGTTGTAAAGCGCTGTCAGGCGATCTTTGATTTTTTGGCGGTAAGGAATCGTGTCGAGGTATGCAAAGGTAACTTTGTTCTGAGCTTCAACCCAGGCGGTAACCTCAGGCGCGCGATCGTCTTCCAACCAGCGATAAGGATCGGGAACTTTGGTTCCGAAGTAATCATCGACGGTCGCGCCCGGTTTTGAATCGGGGTAAACAATTTTTGCGGGAGCCGGCGCACTGTCCCGTGCAGGCGCGAGCCGAGTTGCATTCTGCGCGCCTGCAAACGGCGAAAACACAAATGACGCAGCCGCAAGACAGGCGACCGTAAACAACGCACTGAAGATAAGTCGCCGACGCATTCCGGCAAACGAGTTCTCAAGCTGATTTCCCTTCATGGAGACTCTCCTGAAAGTTAGATTGAAATTGGGAAACGAAACGGAAAA
>JBDUCB010000184.1:0-7925 GCA_040003695.1 bacterium | reverse complement strand
ATGGGCAACCAACTGCGCAGGAAATTACGAATTACAAAGATCCCGATTGGTACGGAAACGAGTATCAGGAAGGGCGTTACCTGTCGGGTCTGATAGCCAAAGTAGACCGTGCTAAAAATGAAGCGACCATCAGGTTTGGCAACTACACGGCTACAGTTGGTCCATCCGACATGGGTTGGTCCAAACGTCAGCCAAAAGATGAATTCAAGCCGGGCTATCTTGCGGAATTTCAAATCAAGGAGGTTGACAAGAAGAGCCGGCGGCTGAAGGTCGAACTGACGCAAGTACCTGCGGTTGCCGGAGCGATGATGACTTTGAACGCGAAGACCGGCGAAATGGTAACGATGGTTGGTGGATACGATTTTTACGCGACTAGTAAATTTAATAACGCGACGCAGGCTTATCGGCAGACTGGTTCAGCATTCAAACCTTTCATTTACACTGCAGCCGTTGAATGGGGCATGACGCCTGACACAACTGTCAGCGGCGCCCCAATCAGTATCAACAACTGGCAACCGCATAACTACGACGGCTCGCTTGGCAATGGCGATCTGCCGCTGAAGATGGCGCTGGCGAAATCGATGAACGTGCCCGCGGTTCATCTGCTGCAAACGGTCGGTATTCAAACCGGAGCGCAAATGGTCAGGCGTTTCGGCATCAAAGTGCCGATGGCGCCGTACCTGCCATCAGCGCTGGGCGCCACCGAAGTTCCCTTGGACCAGATGGTGTCTGCGTATTCTGCGTTTCCGAATAAAGGAATCCGCGTCGAGCCGCACATGATTCGCCGCGTGCTGGATCGAGATGGCGCCGTGCTGGAAGAGTGGGAAAAGACCACTTATAAAGTCGTCAATGAGTACGTCGCGTTAACAATGGTTTCGATGATGCGTGGCGTGGTTGAATTTGGCACTGCTACTGCCGCCCGCTCGCTTGGTGTTCCACTGGCTGGGAAAACAGGAACGGTCAACGATCACACCGACGTTTGGTTCCTTGGTTATACGCCGACTTACGTAACAGGCGTATGGATGGGTTACCCCGGAAGGAAAAGGCCGCTGGGAAATGAAATGACCGGAGGCGTCGGCGCGCTGCCGTTTTTCATTGATTTCATGAAAGACTTCTTGAAGGACAAACCCAAAGAAGATTTTCCGAAACCCAGCGCTATGCCTGAGGACATGAAGGAATTGTACCGCCAGCGCCAGCGAGAGCTTGCGGCCGAACGCGCACAGTTGGCGGCAGAGACGGACGAAGAGAAGACTGACGAAACCATCACACCGACAACCAATGGCGAACCGAAGTTAGAACAGATGACTTTGCCACCGCCACCGAAGACTGAAGAAGCTCCGGCGAACCCACAACCGAAAGCCGAACCGGCAACACCGCACGTTGATACTCCGCCGGCGGGCGCAACGCGTCCACGCGAGGTTGATCCTACGAAGAAGAAAGGTAAGAAGGGCGGCGATGAGCCGCCGGGGTAGGGTAGGACAGGCATTCTTGCCTGTCCCTTCTTCCTAATCTTCTATTGCCGAAACCTAAGGAAGGTCCATTCTGTTTACTTGGTTTCGGTTAATAGCTATTCAGTCCACGCGCTGGACCATTGCCATTCTTCCACCGTTCTCACCAATCCTGCTTTCACAGGATTACGCTCAATGTATCGCTTGATTCGGTAAAACTGATCTTCGTTTCTCACCGCATGGTCAAACGATTCGTCTTGCCAAAACTTTTCTCCTGTCTGACTCAGCAACTTATTGCATTCGCGGGCCGTGCACCCTTTAATGGATTTTGTTATGCGAGACAATCGCACTCCAGGCCATATAAGTATATGGACATGGTTGGACATTACTACGTACGCACTTAACCGATAAAGGTTTAACTCTCCTTCGCCGTAGCGAAGAGCCCCGACCACTGATTTTGCCAACGATGGATCCTTAAGCCACGTGGGCCCAAAAGAACCGCGATCCAACTCATCCTCGAAGAGTAAAAATCTCTTGCTACGATCTTTTTCTTTCCAAATCGCTACAAGTTTGCTGTGGGGTATTGAACCGTGCAGTCGCCAGGTGATGAATAAGGGACTGCCCGGCTTTTGCCAATGAGGAAGATGACGTCTATAGAACATGAGCAGGCTTGGCATTCTTGCCTGCCTGCCGAGGTGATTCAACCTGAACGGTTGATAGTGAGGTTTTCAGGATATACAAGGTTTTTTGTAACAGTAAGTAAAGGGACAGACAGGAATGTCTGTCCTACTTCAAAATCTTCTCCAACGCATAAGGCAGCATCTTGCGCCACCAGGGCCAATCGTGATTCACGTCCGGTCCCCAAAGATCAAGCGTATGGGGAATTCCTTTCGCTTGCAGAATGTCGGCGAGGTGTTGGCTGCGCTCGGGTGCTTCGTATGAGCCTTTGCCGGAAACAATGTAAATCGCATCTGCCTTTTGCAACATCGGCAGGTAATGATCGTCATTCAGGTTTGGCAGGTAGTCGGCAGGGTTATTGAAGTAAACATTGTCGTCGTAGAAGCCTTTCAAATACGAGCGCACGTCATAGCTGCCGCTCATCGCAATCACACCGCGAAAAAGATCCGGATGCTTGAAGTAAGCATTCGCAGCCAGAAACGCTCCCAAGCTTGCGCCAGTTGTTATCGGTCGCGCGTTGTCGTCGCCAGAATCTTTTCTAATTAGCGGCAACACTTCATCAGTGATGTAACGATCGAAACGCGTTAACAACTCCGCTTTCAGATTTGGCGGCATCTGCTCGTTAAGCAGACTGTAACGGTTGACGCTGTTGATTGAGTAGGCGCGCAACCTGCCACTGTCGATAAGCGGCTTGATCGCGTCCACCAAATGAAATCGTTCGTACTCGAGATAGTCGGCAGCCGCGGTGGGAAACATCAGCAGCGGTTGACCCGCGTGCCCGTAAGCCACCAAAGGCATTTCCGCGCTCAAGTTCTGACTGAACCATGCTGTTAAACGACGCTCCATTTATACCCTTTCAATGAAAGTCACGCGCGCCTTCGTTGAGTAGCAGACCTACCGTCCGGGAATGCTTGAACCGCGACGCGATCAGATATCGGAACTCTCTTGGTGGTTATTGCAGGGCGAAATATTGTCGCAGTTTGTCTGATCGTGCAAGCTGGAAAGCGTCTTGGACAGACGAAATCAGAACCGGGAGCGGTAGCTACCGGGTTATGCAGCCAGCTGTTCAACTTCCAAAGCGCAAATCAACGCGACATCCTAACGAGGAAGGCAGGGCCTCTCGGAGACGACCCGGTCGCTACCGCTCTCGGTTCTGAATTCGTCGACCCACAACGCCGGAATATGCAACACTCGACGAACGCTTCAGTGAATTTCAGAGAACCTATCATGTTACGACATGATTCGAGGGCCTTCCTTGACGCTCTCAAGGTCATCTGTTATAAAAATTTCTTCGCGTTATCGCATAGTTTCAAGGCTATGCGAGCGCTTATTCCGCAGTAGCTCAATGGCAGAGCATCCGGCTGTTAACCGGAGGGTTGTAAGTTCGAGTCTTACCTGCGGAGCCAATAATCACTAAGGAAAAGGCCACCTGTTACGGTGGCCTTACTTGTTTGTGACGTGGATTGTGACGTAACCGGGCTTTATTTATCGTATGTGTTAGACAACTCGATCACACGTTGGATCGTTTCTGGACGCCAGGTCCACTCGCCAATCAAATTAGTATCGCCGCCATCGGTATCGAGTTCGCAGGCGGACACCTCCAGATTCGTGCCGTCTGTAACAAAGTTTCCGATGGAATCGTAGAGTTTCACAGGCGTCAGCGGGTGTCTGTAAACCGCGCGGATGCGCCGGGCAAGTCCTGCACTCGTGTTTTCCATGTCGTCCAGACTTAGCATTCGAGTCCGGCGGCACATAGCGGTTAGCAGATCCATGTCTTGCTTCTCGTGTTCAGGCTCGTGGGTTACGTAGAAGGGGTTATGTGGATCAAGGTGCTCGCAGGCCCGGTCAATGGTTTCCTGAACGATTGCGCTAAGGAAATCAGGTGCGGGGCCATTCAAAAACTCCATGACGGCCACGGCGCTGGCGTGAGCAGTTGCTTGTTTTCGCTTTGCAGTATGTTTGTTACTCTTTCGATGCATTGTCGATTCCTTTCTCTGTTAAAGGGTTGATGATGAAGGGCTGGCGGGGTGGTTAATAGCACTCTGCCAGTCCGTTTAGGGTTACTCACCTGTTACCTGTTACCGCTGTTACCATCTAATTAAGCAGCTCTATCTCTTGCGGTGCTGTTTTCGGGAAGTTTGGCTCAAGCGCAGCAGCGGCTTGGTTCAACGCTTGGCGGCGAATGTGTCCGTAAGTCTTGAGCATTTGCGGGCTAACGTGGCCGAGTTGCGCCATTACAACGTGGTCCGGCAAGCCCTTTTCGAGCATGGTGGTACACGCAGAATGCCTTAGATCGTGGAAGCGTGCTTTGATGCCCGCCTCACGGAGAATCGAGCGCCAGGCGGAGCGCCAAGACGTGATCGGGCGCGTCGGATCAATCTTTTGCGCCCGGCCATGCCACGGAAAGACGTAATGCTCGGGCGCGGTCGCGCTTATGAGTTGTGCTTTGTCTCGCAGGGCCGCTAACGCTTCAGCGCACGCCATATTGAGTGATGGTTCACGCCATCCGCCAGGGGTTTTTGAGCGGCGAATGTCGAGCAGGTTAGCGGTCAAGTCAACGTCTTGCCACTGCAGGGCTTTTATCTCACAGGCCCGCAGTCCACAGAACGCGCCAAGAGTTGCTGCGGTGTACGCATACAGCCACTCAGGACGGCTTTTCGCTGTCTCAAACAGCCTTGCTTGCTCATCTTGGCTTAGGGCACGTCCCACTGGCGGCTTATTGTTTGGAATCGGTTTGTAGTCCTGCAAAAAGCGATACCAGAGGCGCGCATGTTTGAGAAGCTGGCGCAACGTGCTCAGCTCGCCGTTGATCGTCTTGGCGGCTCTGCCGGAGTCAATGCGCGCATTCTGATATTCGCTTAAATGGGCCGGAGTGATGTTCTTGAGCTTGATTGTCTTGAAAAAAGCGGCGAGTGGGCGACCTTCCTCGCGCCAATATGCCACCATGCGCGGGCTAACCTGGGCGCGTCGCTCTTGAACGTAAGCCTCGACAGCGGCGGCAATGGTCATTGCGCCATAGGACTTGCTGCGTTTGGCGGGGTCCGGCGCACGCTCTTTAAGCTGAATTACTCGCTCGCCTTCAAGTCTGCGGGCTTCTCGCCAGTCTCGCGTGCCTAATGGTTCACGGTAGCGACAGCCATTGACGGTTGCGTCCATCCAAAACAGGCCCGTCCGTTTGTAGGTACTCATTTGATTCTCCGTTTCTCAGCTCGCTTCTTTTTTTGTTCTTCCCTTAGCTTTTTGTTTTTTCGTTCCTGCCGTTTGCTATAAGTCGCTGCGCAAGGGCTCTCGGGATCACAAACCGCACTGGTGTCACGTCGAACAAAAAAGAATTTTTCGCAGACTGCACATCGGCGAATGTCTCGAAGGTTCGTGCCGATAAGAGGTCGAGTTATCTCATCTACCGCGTACCTTGCTTTGTGGTCCACGCCGCGGACTATGAAAACGGTCGCGGGAAAGTGTGTCTCTCCGCTCACAACGCTCTCAAGAGTAGAGCGGGCACCTTGAATGAGGTTGTATCGTTCCCTTATCGCCATGAATTGACAGTCTAGCCGCGCGATCTCCGGGTCGAAGCCGAGTTCTTCAATCAATTCTTTTGGTGCAACTCGCCACCGTTCCGGACGATTCATCAATTCAAGCAAGTGAGACTTAGGTGGATCGGGCAGTTGCATCACCTTGTCCAATAAAAGACTCGGGTTCCGCATTCCGACACTATCTAGAAATTGATAGGGAAGTTTGCCTTTACCTGCCAGGTTCGCCATCTCGATCAGCTCCCGCAACTCATTGCTTGGGGTCTTAACTCCTCGTTTGCCCTTGGGTTTATCCTTTCTCTTTTGCCTTGGTTGTATGACAGTCGGGGTAAGAAGCGCATTGCGGCTTTGCTTAGCCCCTCTTTTGTTAGCTTTTGTGCTAGTTTTCCGCTTTTGCATGGTTTACAAGTCCGACACGAGCGAGTATTACATAAGAACGCAATGGGCGCAAACGAATTCATTAAGAGGGGTGAAAAGATGAGCGAGACACGACCGATAGCAATGGGATTTCCGGAGGCACATGAATTCACAGGGATGAGCAAGAGTTTTCTGAGAAATGCGGCCAACGATCCTAATCCAGAGCGGAGACTGAAAACCGTGAGGGTAAACCGGCGGCGACTGATTCGTTTTGATGATCTGAAGGAGTGGTTTGATCGTGTGGCCCGCGATGAGAGTCAGGCGGCTTAGGCAGCGTAAAGGTGGGTGCGATGGTGTTACTCAACAACGCTTTAAGGCGTCAACTCGAAGGCCCGGCGGTCCTTGCCTATCTGATTTACTTCTGCCTCGATCTCTTCAAAGACTCGGAGCGAGACATTGAAGAGCATTGGGGTATGGATGGTAACGAAGCCTTCTCGTTGGGCATTCGATCTGTTCCGTCGCTGGTCGGAAACCTAGTTGCCGCACAAGCATGCGCAGAAA
Source organism: bacterium (assembly GCA_040003695.1). Taxonomy (GTDB): domain Bacteria; phylum Acidobacteriota; class Blastocatellia; order Pyrinomonadales; family Pyrinomonadaceae; genus PSRF01. The sequence continues at coordinate 1,351 of JBDUCB010000184.1, read as the reverse complement.
AGTTTGGGCCAGACATGATCGGGCAAACGGCCGGCTTTTACAAATTCAATCGCTCGGACCAGGTTTGTTGCTGTAATCAATTTTCTGATTTATGCGTTTGCGAACTTTCGTCCTGGCGATTGGATATTGATTTTTACTTGTCCAAACGTGGCCTGTTATTGCCGGTACGCGACAAGCGCGGATTGATCGTAACCTTAAAAGTTTTTCGCGACGCGCAAGACGAAAGACCATTCACGTTGAGAACCAGAAGGGAGTTGGCCGCATGAGCTTGCCGCGAGAAGTTGTCAGCGAGATAGCAGGGCGCGAGTCCAGGCTGCAACAGGCCGCACGCAGAAAGGCGGTCGTCCAGAGCGTTCCGGCTCCTAATAAGATTCGCAGCGCAAAGGAATTGATGGCTCTCGTATTTCCAGAGCCTAAGTGGGCCATCCCTGGGCTTCTGCCGGAAGGGGTCAACATTCTCGCGGGCCGTCCAAAACTTGGTAAAAGTTGGCTTGCCTTAAACATCGCGGTTGCTGTTGCATCCGGCGGGCGTGCGGTGGGAGCAATCGAAGTGGAGGGGGGCGATGTTTTCTATCTCGCTCTTGAGGACGGCGAGCGGCGGCTACAGGACCGCTTGCGAACCACGCTTGCAGGCGGAGCAGTTCCTGAAAACTTATCCTTTGTTACTGTTTGGGAAAAGTTTGACGAAGGCGGATTGCCCAAACTCCGCGAATGGCTAGTGGGCCATCCGAATGCCCGCCTAATAATAATCGACACATTAAAACGAGTGCGACCGCATGAGCGGATGAATAGCCGCTTGTATGACGGCGATTATGACGCGATAGGACCATTAGGAGACTTGGCCCGCGAGTTTGGTGTATGCGTCGTTGTGGTCCATCACACGCGAAAGGCAGACAGCGAAGATCCACTTGATCTTGTCTCAGGGAGTTTAGGCTTAACCGGCGCGGCTGACGGCGTTTTAGTTTTGAAGCGTGCACGCGGTCAAGCCGATGCCGTGCTTCACGCGACAGGTCGCGACTTTGAGGATAAAGAAATCGCTTTGCGCTGGGATGCTGCGCTAACCACCTGGCGCATGTTAGGTGATGCATCGGAGTTTAAGCGCAGCAATGAGCGTCAAGAACTGATTGATCTGTTCAAAGCAGAGTGCAAACCACTAGCGCCGAAAGCGGTCTCCGATATTTTAGACCGTGATCGCAGCGCCATTAGAAAACTTTTATGGACCATGGCGCGCGACGGCGAGCTGCATGCAGACGGCAACGGGCGTTACTCATTGCCGAACACTGGGCGTCAACTGCCGGATGATTTTTCCATTCCGGCGGGCAGCGACGTTGACAAAGTTTTGGAAGCGGTA
>JBDUCB010000024.1:0-2382 GCA_040003695.1 bacterium | reverse complement strand
ACAATAGGGATAAATCGCGATGGCAAAAAGACCGCGTAATGTAACAGTCAGGCTTTAACAGTGTCAAGGAAGGCGATCTTGAGCGACTGCGAACCTTATACCAGGCTATTGATAACTCCACGGCATACCCAGTTCCAACATAATATATATTATCAGACGCAGGCAAGCGGCGGTTGCAGGGCATGGGTCAGTGGTGTTCTGAACTCATTTCCCCGCTGCTTTAGCTTTCGAATTCCAACGGCCATTGAAATCTTTAGCAATCTGTTCTGCCTCAGAGATGACGATGTATTCCTTTTCGGTTCTTACAAAACGCTCATCTTCGTAGATCACAACCTTCCAAAGTCCGGTACGGGGAACGCGGTCTTCTGGGTTGGTGGGCATCGGTTCTATTTCGGCGCGAAACATTGTGCCGCGTATGATACAGATATCCGGCTTAAAAACAAAGCGCTATTGTGTTTTGTATTCCGAATCCATATATGCGCTTGACCGGCTCTGCTAGCGCGCCTTAGAGTGACCCATTCTATAAAGCGTTAGTCATTTCATGGTTGAAGGATTTATCTAGTGGCAATAAAAGTTGAAAACCAGGTTGAGCGGAAACTTCCGGGCGAGACCATTAAGCACATTGAGAATGCATTTGATACTCTGCCGCGTGAACACACTCGCGGTCTAGAACGCATCCGATTAGTGGAGTTCATTTCCGAGCCACGCTTAAGAGGAACTCTTCAAGCTACGGAGCTGCCTGGCCTTTATCATCCGCGGCAAGGTCCGAAGGGTGCATGGTTGGAGATTGCGGTCGGCGTCCTTTTACCTACAAACAAACCTGCTCACAAGAAAATCATTCCGCGCTTGTCGTTTAAGGGAAACCTGGTAGCGACTATATTCTCGCTGGTCGGTCAGCACTATCATTTCACGCTAAAGCATTCGCTTAAGAAGGGCCAACTGGAACCGGCGGTAAGAGCCTACACGGAGAAACAACTCAAAGCCTGGAATGAAAAGAAGCACTCGTTCCGCGCCCGACTGTTTAAGCCACTCCAACCGACCCTCGAGCGCTGGGCCAAGGGATTACAGAAACGCGCCGCGGCGGAAAAGAAAAAGAGTATTGCTTCGAGATAATCGACTCTTTCGTTGAACCGCAAGTCGGTTCTGACAACCAATTCACAACTTGAATGTCTGTCGCCCGCTACCGCGGGCTCGGAATCTCATGGGGATCGTGATCCCCGGGTTACGCTCGCTGCGCTCGCTCACCCGGGGCTACAGTCATTCCGCCGCTACGCGGCTGGTTGAATAGGACTCCTTCGTTGACCTCATTTAGTCTAAGCTACAGTCATTCCGCCGCTACGCGGCTGGTTGAATCGAATTTTTCATAACATGTGTTTGCTTGCTTGAGTTAGCGCGAGATCGTTGGCAACTCCGACAAATCCTGGCGTAGTTTGTCCGCTGCGATTCCCTTCTGAATCAACATGTCATTTGTTGCATGATCGTCAGATGTTATGGAAGTTTACCTTGCGAAATGAGTTTGTGCGTCATCGTCGCAATCAGTCAATTTTGAAGGTTAGTCCGGTTGGTGGTTATCACTGTCAATATTCTTAGCGGCCGATCGAAGTGCCTGGGCCACATCGCTGCGTTCAACTTTTGATCGACGAAAGCGAAGCTCAAGACTGAAGTCTTTATTTGGCGAGACATATTTGAAAGTATAAGGCTTCGCCTCAGCAGTAACGCGCGGACCCATTTCCTGACGTCTCACTTCCCTTGCGTCCTCGCGCGTCAATCCTCGCGAAGTTATTTCCTTCGCCAGCCGTCGCATTCCCGCCTCATCCGGTTGTCGCACAATCTGCAGCAGTACAGATTTTGCAGAAACGTCTGCTCGCCGGCAAAGATCGCGAACATCAGCGGGAATTGCTGCAATCGATAAAGCCTCGGTGACGGTGCTTCTGCTCTTCCCTACCTTCCGGGCCACATCTTCGTGCGTATAACCAAATCGTTCGCATAACGCCAACAGACCATCCGCTTCTTCCCAGACGGTAAGATCCTTGCGTTGCATATTTTCGATCAACGCGATCTCGGCGACGGCTCCTTCGTCAACTTCCATTTCGACGCAGGGCAATTCCTTCAATCCAGCCGCGCGGGCCGCCCGGTAACGTCGCTCACCGGCGATGATCATCCACCGACCAGTGGATCGTGACGGTTTTACCAGCAGCGGCTCGAGCACGCCCTTTTCAGCAATGGATGCGGTGAGTTCAGTCAGGTCACCAAAATCGGAGCGCGGCTGCTCCGGATTCGGATCGATCTTGTCGATAGCGATCATCCGGCCCACCGTGGCAGGCTGATGCTGCGACAACTCCTCAACGTAGTGGGCATCGTGGCGCATCGACAATCCTGTCG
>JBDUCB010000193.1:0-26150 GCA_040003695.1 bacterium | reverse complement strand
CCTTTTATTCACCGCCGAGACGCCGAGTTCGCGGAGATCACGCAGAGAAAAACTGAATTAGGGCACTTACCCAGAACAAAATCATTGCGATGCGACCACGCCCTTTTCCATAATCGGCTTCAGGGCGTCTTTAAGAAGAGTCATTGCTACGCTCTCCATCTGATCTCTTTTTTCTATGCGGGATTGCCAGCTCGCCGAAGTACCTTCTTGTAACAAGTTCGTGGTCTGTGCGGTTAGACGCGCAGCAATGGACTCCGAAGGGATCACTGCCCATTGATCAAGTTCATAGGTCTTGATAAATCCCCGGGTTCGTCCATCGATATCGATTAGCAGAAACGGAATGCCGAGCGAAAACGCGACCACCGCCGTGTGCAGGCGCCCGGATATTACGGCTCGCGATGTCAAGATCAGGTGGAAATACTCTTCCGCAGTCTTCGGACAAATGACTGGATGCGACAACGAACCCGCGAATAACTTCCGGGCCACGGGTAAATCATAGGGATCGTTACAGGCAACCACCACCTGGTGCCCGTCAGCAAGAAGTTTTTCTGTCGTACCGGCCAGTGCCCGAAACGTGGAGCGACCTCGGGTATGAACCCGCCAAAACTGACGCTTACCACTCCAAACGCGACGTGGAGGGATTGTTACCAGAATGTGACCGGTACGACTTGGCCGCTGCGGATGATTAAAAATAAAGGTGGCCGGATCACCCATTAGCTTTGCCTTTGTCACCCCCAACTGACTAAGCCAATCAATGGTCGTGACATCGCGGGCACCCGACAAAGTTGCATAGTCGTTTAGCAATTTGATTTCGGCTCTGGCACGGGCCGATGGCTTATGGAGAGTTGCATCAAAGCTTGAGCCTGTGCCAATACCAAGCAGAAACAACGGCACGCGCAAATTCTTAAGCGCGTCAGCATCAAGATGCACTCCCCACGGCCAACCAAAAGCTCCTTCATACAAGTTTGATCCACCCACGATAATTAGATCGGCCCATCTATTGGCACGTTGCACCGCTGACTGAGTGAGACCATAATCGGTTTTCTGTTGTCCGCGACTATTGACGTTCAAAAGTTCAAAGGTTGCTTCGGGAACGACGCGGCGGATCATCGCGGCGATGCCTCTTTGCACGAAGTGATCGCCAATGTTCGAAGTGCGGGGATAAAAGTGATGGATGAGCATGCTCTATGTTAGCGGGAAAGATGGACCAGCTCTGCCGCAGTGCCACGTTGTCGATCGCGCACTTTCTTCCACACCAGCAGGCTAAAAGAGAGACGAAGAATCGCTGCCTCGCCTAACTGAACATACGCCATTTTCAATGCACTCAATTCGCCGGCGAAAATCAAACCGATTATCACGACAGCGCTCAGCAACAGCGCGAGATTGTGCCACTTTAGTAAATCCAAACTTACTGCAAGCGGACGGAAAACCAGGAAGACGAGCAACAGCCAGGCTGCAACTATCAGACAATAGAAGACAGGAAGCGCCGTGAGGTACTGAGCCGTGAAAAAGTGCAAAATCAATACCTGCCCAAGCAAGAGCGCGCCTAACAACAAAAGTCCACCGAATACAAACGCCGATATGACGTAACGCGTTACCAGTCGCCGGAGCTGTTGCAGCTTGAGCTTGGCAAAGAGGTTTGTTATCTCGGGAGTAATGGCGGTTTGAATCGTGGTTTGTAAAAGGGCCAGCGGGGACGTTAGTTGTTTAGCCAGACCATATAAGGCTACCTGGGTTGGTGAAGAAAAAACACCCAAGAGGAATACGTCGCCGGGATCGATGGCAAACTTTAGATAGCCGGAAAGATTGCTATTGAATAGGCAACGAGCCAACTGGCGTCGGTATTTCGTTAACCCTGGCGCGGTTTCCCTACCCTTAACCTGAACTAGAAACGGGCTCACCAGACGTAAAGCTTGCACGAATGGTGGGATAATCTGCACCAGAACGCCAACTGTAAATGCCGCCACTACCACCCTAAGATCGTATCCCTCTCGCTTTGTCGTGAAGTAAATGAAAAGCGCCATTAAAGTGAATACGCTGCCAAGTATCTGAGGAAGAACAATGGCAGAAAAGCGATCATAGATTCTCAAGATGGGCTCATAGATTCCGCTGAACGCGTAAACCAGTATGGTGCAACCGTAAATATTAAAAAGTGTGGAAAGCCCGGCATGCGAATAGATATGTTCGGCCAACCACGGCGAAATAACCAGGACAGTGACGTAAATTAATAAACCTGACGCGACACAAATTCCTAAGCAAAACAGCAATAGATCTTTTAGAGCGCGCGCATCTGCGTCCTCCTTTAACGGCGGAAAGAAGCGAAACATCACATCACTCACGCGCAGTCCAAAGAAAGAATTAAGAAAGATGAAAAGGTTCAGGATGATGAGCAGACGACCATAGTCATCGATCTGCAAGAACCTGATTAGGAGAAGCGTCTGCGCTAATTTGATCCCGGCGTTAAAGACTGACCCAAAAACGCTGATCGACACATTGCGTTTTAGCCGTTGCCAGATCGGCCGATCCGCGTCGTCAATCCTAGCGTGTTGTAGGGGGTGCTTCAGCAGTCTTTTCCAGCCTCTCTTAATACATCGGTGATTCGTCTTCTCATGAAACAGTCGAGATAGTGCGTAATGCTTCCGGCCGCGAGAATGATCATCAACATCAAAAAAAGATAGCGCAGGCGATAGAGCGTGCCAACGTTGACCACTACAAGGCCAAGCGCAATTGTTCCCATCAAAATGATCGAAGTCAGCAACCAGAAAGAAAGCTGCCGCCGTCCGCGCCAGAGTGCGATCATTGCCAGGCATTCAATCGCGTACATGATGAGGGTTTCAAATCCACTTAGGACTCTGCCAACCGAGCCAACGCTGCTTCCAGTTTCAAACCACATGTTGGGAAATGGCGCGAACAGACCTATTGCCATGGCGCGCGGAAGATACCGAAGCAGATCGCGATCAGTTGCCAGCCTCACATCTGTATCAATGTTTGCGCGAGAATCCGGATACATCGTGATAAATCGTTGCCGCACGATCGCAATTCGGGTTGCCAACTGCCACACGCTTAGTTCCTCTTCACGCATCACGGGTGTCGCCTGCGTTAGCGCTTCTCTGTAACGTCGAGGACGATCTGCTTCACGATAAACCGGCAGGAACATTGCGCCTGCTGTTAGCGCGGCCAGGAATGCAATGCCGGCGACATTTGCAACCAACAGGTGGCCCAACGCGAGTTGCCGGATTACGACCATCAGGGCCCCAAGAATTACCGTTGCCATAAGCACCGGGGCCATATCCGATCGTATCTTCCAAAGAAGAGCAGCTAGCAACCCTCCCATCACCCCGTGCAATAACGACTTGCGCCACAAATAAGGGTGCAACAGTAAACCTGTCATTACAAAGATTAAGGCCAGCATTCCCAGAATGAAGAGCGGGTCCCTAAGCAACTGCGTGGTGTGAAGCAGAAACGATGGCCAAAGTCCCACCATGCCTGCGGCTACCAAACCGACGCGCGCGCCGAAAATTTCATTGCCGAGCTTGTAAACAAAGATGAGAATTCCCAGATAGCACGATAGATTTAGAGGCTCGGCGCCCAGAATACTGAAACCCAGAAATGGTCCAAAGATCGCGAAAGATATCGAGTAGGGCTTGAGGTGGAACGGGTAAGCCGCGCTAACCCACGCGCGAAACTGGCCGCTCCAAATCATTTCTGCAAGGGTGACGGCAGCCACGCGATGCTCGACACCATCGACTGCAAAAGCCACTGCGATTCCATTGGCGTCAATCGTCCCGGGCATTAACGCCTTTCGACCGACTGCGAAGACTGCTGTAGTCACGATCAAATGCAGGATCGCCGCAGCGATAAGTAGGCGTGAAGGACTGAACCAATTGCTTGTGACTTTGAGCTTAGTGCGTAAGATGGTGCTTCGCTTCATATGGTTTTTTCGAGAACTTCTAGCAGCAGCACAGCATAGTAACGCGAATCGATTGATTAGTTCGACGAGTGGCAGTCACAACTTCATGCGAGCTGCCTCTAGTGAGATTCTCGTCTAACCTGCGGTGGGACTTTCGAGGAAAAATATTCGCGGGAAAAGGATTCGGTGGCGGCAACTCCGGTGGGGATCACATCACCGCCCACTTCACTGTTTACGGCCTACAGCCTTCTGCTTCCTGGTTCGCGTAGTCGGTATCAGCGGTAGCAGTTGACCATCTTCAAGCGCGCGGCCTTGTTCGATGCTGCGCGTGTCAACCACGAATTGCGTGCGGCGGGTTACCTGCGACAGCATCTGTTTCATTGTAGCGTCGTCGAGTTTTGAAACATCGACGCGTGACGACAGAAGCTCCGCGCGCAGGCGCGCCGCTCGATTCATGCCGCGATCGTAGACGTCCGGGTAAATGTGCAGCACCCCACCTTCGACAACGAGCGTGTCGTAATTAATATCAACTGGCAGCGGTTCATCGAGATGCGCATCGAGTGGTTTAAAACTTCGCTTGGCGGCTTCAATTCGCTTTACTGAGATGTCCAGGCTGCGCGCCGCAACAATCTTCTCAGCAAGGTCGTAAAGATCCGTACGCAGCACGCGAACACAGCCATGCGAAACCAGGTTGCCGACATCGTTCGTGCTCGCAGCCTGATGGATTAAATAACTCTCGCCAAGCGGAATTTTCACCTTACCAAGTGGATTGCGCGGGTCGCTCGCCTTAATGACCTCACCGGGTCGCACGCCTTTATGGCTGCTCACCCATTCGCTCGCCGGCGGTATCCAGGCTGGGTTCCAAATGATTTCGGTCGCCTCACGCGCGCCGATGTAGATGGGATAATCCTTCATGCCGACGCCAACGTAGTAAGACTTGACCTCCTTACGGTTCTGCCACAGCGTAAGACGAAACGAAGGCACGTTCAGCGTTAGTCGTATGTCGGGCTGGTTCGGCTCAAACTCGGCTGTTTCAATGTGGCCGCCAGTTAGTTTGTCTGAACGTTCTGACTCAGAAATGTCAAAAGCCGTCTGCGAACGGGCGTTGGTCCAGCTCGCAAGCACCAATAGGAAATTGAAAATGATGGCGTTTACAACGCGCAAGGAAACGAAGCGATTTGGTTCTCGTTTGAACATAGTGGTTTCGTAAATCGTGAATCGTAAATCGTGATTCGTGAATCGTAAACTGGGAACGGAAAACCGGGAATCGTGAATCGTAAGGCAAAATGCTTATCTCCCTCTCCCGTTGGGAGAGGGACGGGGAGAGGGCTTACGACACCGACAAGCCCTTCCCCTTTTTCCCCTTCCCAAAGGGAAGGGGATGTAAAGCTGTTGTTCTTTCAACTTCAATAGCAATCGTAAACTGACTATCCGCAGATTACACAGATTACCCCGATACGACCAAATGAGATGGCCATCGCAATTTCGGAGAAAGCGCCGAGGGCAGGAAGCCCAGGACCAAAAAGAAAAAGAGGCGAGCAGCGCCCGCCTCTAAACTAATCCGAGAGCTGACAGCCGACCGCTGACAGCTTGGTTTACTGCATATTGGCGTTGTGGGTCATGTTATGTCGTCGATGTCGACGACGATGTACGCGACGATGCCGCCTTCCGTGCCGGCGACGCATACTCATATTCATATTACTACCCATACCGGGGCTCATCGTCGTACTCGAGTTTGAGTTTTGTGCCGAAGCACTTTCAATTACCAGACCGCCTAAACCGATGGTGGCCATCAGCGCCAAAGCGAAGAAAAACTTTTTCATATGTTAGCTCTCAACAACAAATTAATTTGTGTCCGGGGGGGGAATGGCGGCAATCTATTCTTAACTCGAAGCGAAGTCAATCGGTTTTTAGTCAGTAGTCAGTAGTCAGTACGCAGTAGGCAGCGAAAGGTACGCAGAAGACGTAAGCGTTATCCACAGTGACGGCCCTAACTGGTCACCTGTCACCGACGTCGCGAGTGGCGAGCAGCGGGCAAAGCCAAAGGTAGAACACCTTCGGTTTCGCGCTGGTTACCGAATGTTGCGATCATTGCGTTGGGATGTTTGCAGCTCTTAAAACTGAAACGGCTTCTTTAAGACGCGTCCCGTCTTCTTTAGAAACACAGCAATTTTTGAGTCCTTGCTTTTCGCGACTTCGTGAATCTGAGGGCTAGTCCGAACAGGTTCTAATCGATAGCTTGTGGATCGTCTTGGTCTGACTTCGAGGATTTGAATTCCGCCAGATTTTGCGCGGTTGTTTCCCAGGGAGCGCCCAATCCCGCGAGTGACTAAGGTGCGTTCATTTGTTAAACCAGGCGACCTTGTATTCATCTGACTCGTGCGTGCGAGCGAGAATTGTTCTGCTGATGAATCAGTTGAGTCAGGTAAAGGCAAAGTTTTTTCCTGAACGGGTGTGGTGTCGGACGAATCTAAGTTGGACACTGGTGAAGAGGCAGATCTCTCAGCAAGGGAAGGTTCCAAATTTGCGCCAGACAAGTCAACTACTTCTGCTGTCGGCTCTGGTGGCGACTGGGTGGAGTTTGCCCACGAAGCGTCCGGCACCATCGACGTGGAATGTCGATAGTTATTCAAAACAGGAATCGAAGCTCCCATGAACGCTAACGGGATCGCCAGCAACACGAATTGTCGCCACAGTGATCGGGAACGCGGTTGAATAGTCTCAGTAAGTGAGTTTTTATCAAAGGCAGGATTTGCTTCAACGACGAGGGTCTCTCCCTCCATATCGCAAAAAGTCTGATCGTCTTCGTAGAGAAAATCGCACTCCGGACATCGCTTCATGGCGTCCCTCCCAGAATAAATTGTTGGCTTGGGGCGCGGATGCTTCAGCCTGCTGAAGGCGATTGCTGTGAGTGGAAATCCGCGATATGAGTTTACACCAGGCGGCGCGATTCGTTACTAGTAATTAATGAATTATGGTCAAATTCCAATAATTGTTGCCGGTATTGGCAGGGGACCGCCCAAGACACGACCCAAAGACTGTGCATAGTCTCCTAGTTCGGCGGCTTTTCTCTGCGCAATCTCCGCGGTCTTTGCGCCTCTGCGGTAACTCTTCCGCAAAATGAATCAACCGCCGAGACGCGAAGTACGCCGAGGAACCGCAGAGGAATTCAACTTGGGAGCTGTTTCTATCACCCGATTCTCGATTCACGATTCACGACCCGCTTGCAAGATACCGTTCTTGAAGAATATTGAGGTGATGAGAAAGGTGGCCGGCGAGGATATAACTGAGCGCGCGAACTGTAACTCGATTGCCGCTGGCAATACCGCCACGCGCCCACGCGTCGTCAGGCAAACTTCGGAAGAAGGTGAGCGTAGCCTCACGCACGGCGCGAAAGTCTTCAATATGATTTGCCCATGAAATCTCATCAGCGTTCGCCGCAGCAGCCGCTACATTCTGATCATAGCTGGGCAGCTCATCCGTACAACCGCGCGCAAACCACAATGCGCGAAAGAGGAAAACGCGTTCGGTGTCATTGACGTGATTCAGCAACTGACGCATGGACCACTTGTCAGGCGCGTAACGATGGAGAGACTCTTCCTCGGAAACAGGCTCGAGAACTTTCACTGTTTCGGTGAGCTGGCTCTCGAGCACGTCAACGATGTTGTCGCCGGAAATGCGATCGATGTAGAGCAAGTAGTAGGGAGCAGCTTCGTTTGCTTCGGGACGTTTGTTCATTGGTTTGTTAGTTGTCAGTTGTTAGTTTGTTAATTGTCTGTTGTTAGTTGTCCGTTGATAGTTGTTAGTTGCTGGTTGCTAGTTGTTAGTGTTCAGTAGTCGCGCGATTAACTACTGACTACTAACTACTGACTACTGACTGATTGTTTTGGGCCGTTTGAGTTTCCCAGCACATTGTTCAAGAGCGCGCGTATTTCATCCGCGCCTGCGGCAATGCGGCTGGCAATGCGACCATCGGGAGTCACGACCACTCCGGTGGGCGTCGCAAGCCCGCCGTACTTTTCGCCAATCTCACGTTCTTTTTGTAAGAGCACTTCCCCCAAATTATTACGCGCGACATTTACGAAGTTGTCCTTGATCGTTCCTCGAGAAATCAGAGCAATGGTAAGTCTATCGTTATGAGAGTCCTGCCATTCCTTGATTTCCTTAAAGAGCACGACGCATGGACCACAGTGCGGATTGGTAAACAACAACAGCAGCGGTTTACCGTGCTCGAGCAACTGCGCGAGGGATTTTGTGCCGCCGTGATATGCGGGCAGTTCAAAGTGCGGCGCGATGGTATCGATCGGCAAGCCTTGCGGTCCAACCCGGGCAGCAAGCGCTTTGCGGTGGCGATGCTGAAGATAAAGAAAGATCGTCACCATGACGGCCACCCCAAGAGCGATCAGCGCCCAGCCGGCGGCGCTGAGTGTCGCAAGCGTCCGAACAATACCCGGACTGGCGGCGAGCAGCGCTTGCCAAAGAATGAAGCCTGCGCCCAACGCGAAAATGATATTGCGCACCAGTGTGGACCATCCGAGCGGGCGTGAATAGAGTTGACCGAAACAGTGGCAATCGTGCGTTCGCCCGCGAGCGAGGTTGACGCTAATAGCCAGAACAAACACGCCGAGAACTACGATCGCAGCGATGCAGCTAAAGGCCGTGGTCTTGCTGAACAGCAGACCGATTGCAATTGCCAGTTCGACGAAGGGCAGAACTAACGCCACGGCGGGCGCGGCTGCCGGCGGCGCGCCGAAATTCACTACGGCGTCGCGCGTGCCGGGCTGGTCCGTCAGCTTGGTGATGCCGGCAAGACTGAACACGAAGCTAAGGGCAATGCGAACAAGTACGATCAGCAGGGACATAATGATTATTAACTATTAATTGCAAATTGATTTGGAAGTGCCACTATTGGATTGGAACGTTTGGAGCCAAAGCACCGAATAAATCTGTCCCTCTCCCTTTTGGGAGAGGGAAAGGGAGAGGGGTTGAGCAGCAGTAAGCCCTTCCCATCTATCCCTTCCCTTTGGGAAGGGGATAAGCCCCATGCCGCATGTTTCTTGTGTCCTGGGAATGTATTCAAAATCATTTCAACAAACAGATTGTCCCGCTTCAATTTGAATTCGCTAATTATTGGCGCTTGCAACATTTTCAAATAAGCATACACCGCTCCAGGGTCGTTTTGCCTGAAACGCTTCAGACTTTTGCAGATAATAGAAAACACTAAATAGTAACGGCAGACGTTTCAATTTGCCGGCAGTATGAAAAATTGATCCAACTTCACGCGCCTGCCAGCCGTACGCCTGGAAAAAACCCGGGCCTTCGGCAGGACCAAATTTCAGTGGGGCATCGGCCTGCTCCAGCGGCTGGCCCATCTTCTTCTGCATCATTTTGAGCAACGCCGGAGAAGCCAGATCGAGCAGCCAATACTTGAACGAAGTTTGCGCTGAAACATCTTTCGCCAGACCGGCGACCGCCTCGGTCGTCAAATAGACTATCAAGCCTTCGCTAATGATCAGCGCCTGACGCGCGCCGGCGGCGAACCGGGAAAACAACGCGCGGCGCCCAGCCACGTCAGCAAGATCAAGCCGCACACGTTCGAGCGCGCAACGCGGCTGTTCTTCTCTCAACAGTTCTTCTTTGTAATCGGTTATCTGCGGCAGATCGACTTCAACCCACTTCAACGAAGCCGGCAAGGTCAGGCGATAAGGCCGGGCATCGAGACCAGCGGCAAGGTTAATCACCATGTCGCATCCCGCGGCGATCTGTTTGTTAATAAACTGATCGAAAAGATAGGTGCGTGCATACCAGGACCAGGCGTTTTTCTCGCTGAAGACCAGCGAGCGCGCAATCTCTTCGCCACGCTCGCCGGAGAGGCGGCGAGCAAATGGATCTCGAAAAAGCGGATCAGCCCGCTCCGATTCCCGCGCGCGATAAACAGCGGCCAGCAGCGCGGTGTCGGAAATGTTTCTCATCAGAGGCATCCCTTGAATTGTAATTGGGGAAAACGAATTGGCAAAACTTGCGCGCTTGTTTGGAGGCACGTGATGCCCTATTTTGAGATCCTTTCCCCGCGGCTGGTAAAAACGATCCACGAAATACACGAAAGTTCACGAAACAATTAGTGTTGCCTCGTGTGATTTAGTGGATGGTTTCCCTGGCCTATTAGATTGAAAAGCTCTGTGCTCTTTGAGTTCTCTGTGTCTCTGTGGTGGTTTTGCTGAGGGTAATTCACCACCGAGACACAGAGCACACTGAGGACGCACAGAGGAAGGCAAAACCAGGACACTATCTTCCAGCGGCACAACTAGGCGACGAACGGAAAACTTAAGTAAAATGGCGCGAAAATCGGAACTTGCCGGTCACCACAGCCGTTCTCTTAGAGGAAGATTCTTTTTATGATATTCAGCGGAAGGACCATTTCATGTTCTGCTCAACTTGTGGCACCACGATCACGCCAGGTCTGAGTTTTTGTAATCGCTGCGGCGCCAGTTTGAAAGAGCGCACCGAAGTAACCGTCAAGACCGGCGCCATCGTCGCGGTTCTAATAGCCATCACCATACTCGGGCTCGGTGGGCTCGGTATCATGCTGGGCGGCGCGCTCGCCTTAAAACAAGAGGCGAACCTGGGTGAAGATGTTGTTGGCATGTTCATGTTCTTCACGTTCTTCATCGTCTGCCTCACCGAATTCTTTCTGGTGCGCCAGTTGTCACGTCTTACCGGCAGCACCGAGCCAAAACGGAAGTCGCTGCCGACCCCGACCACGATGCCGAACGAGTTGCGCGCGGCCCAAGCTCAACGCGGGTTACCGGAAGCGATGCCGAGCGTTACTGAAAACACGACGCGCACGCTCGAGTATTCACGCAACGAACGCCGCGTTGACGAATAGATCGAAAGCAAGAGACTAAACACAATGCATATCTTAACTACGCGAAGAACGTTTTTGCTTTTAGCGCTTGTCTTCCTTTTTGGCGGCTGCCACTTTCATATGCACGACCAGATCAAGGGCTCGGCGGTCCGGCAGAAACAGAAGCGCGAAGTTGCATCGTTTACCTCGATTGCCACGGAAGGCGCTTTCGACATCGATGTCATTTGTCAAAAACCGCAAAGTGTCGAGGTCGAAGCCGACGACAATCTGCTGCCGCTGATCACCACCGACGTTTCCAACAACGTTCTGCACATCAAAAGCAATCGTAGTTTCTCGATCAATGATCCGATCAAAGTCACCATTTCGGTTCCCAATCTCGAAGGCATATCAGCTTCGGGCGCTGGCAAAATCGATGTCAGAGGCTTGAAAAACGATAAATTTGAAATTGATGCCAACGGCGCCACCACCATGAAGGTGGCCGGCGAAACGAAGCTCATAGACATCGACACCAACGGCGCGGGGAAAATTGATGCACACAAACTGCGCGCGGCGCGTGGCGTAGTTGAGGCAAAAGGCGTAGCGCGTGTCGACGTTAATGTCGCCGAACAATTGGAAGTAACGGTTTCCGGACCCTCGCACGTAACCTATGAAGGCGATCCGGTTGTGAGGAAAACGGTACATGGACCAGGCACGGTCGAGAAAAAAGAAGCAGAGGGAAGTTAAGTCAATCCGCGTAACGCAACCGTTTGTTTGCAGGTTTTGATCTTAGGTTCATCGCAAACTGTTAGTTTGCGTTCTTTTTGATTTTTATTAATTGGTCCAACTCGCGAATTGTCCTCTCGACTCGCCCTAACTAACAGTTTGCGTTACCACACGAGGGCATTTTTCTGTTGACATTCAGCTACCTGCTGAATGACTATTTGCCATCATCGAAAGGAGCTTAATGCGCCAATGACCTATGTAGTGGTTGAGTTATGCGTTGATTGCAAATATACCGACTGCGCGGCTGTTTGTCCGGTGGAAGCATTTCACGAACTCCCCGATCGTCTTTACATCAACGCCGACACTTGTATCGATTGCGATGCGTGCGTGCCTGAATGTCCGGTCGAGGCAATTTTCGCCGACACCAACGTTCCTGAAAACTACGCGCATTGGACGCAGATAAATATTGACGAAGCTCCAAACTATCCCGTCATTAGCCAGAAGATACCAGCCCTGCATGGACCAAGCTGCACAGGTCCCGAAGAATAACCAACTAGTCAATCGAACTATTAAAGGCGGGCACCTCTAGCGAGAGGCCCGCTTTTGCATTTTGTGAAACAATCGTTTGCATGTTGCTGTTGTTGCAGGTGCTGGGATGGAATCAAAATGGTCCCACGCGTTCTTTGCGTTTCTTTGCGTGTTCTTCGCGTTCTTTGCGGTAAGAAGCAGAATCGAACCGCAAAGAGCGCAAAGCAGGCGCAAAGGTCAGCAAAGGCAAAAATTCAGTTGCCGGGCTCGTCTTTGGCGCTTTCCCTACTCTTGTTACAATTCACTCGCAATGAAAGTCGTCGTCTTGTTCACCGCAGTTCTTGTTTTTAGTTCGCTGGCCTATACGCAATCGGGACGGCGCGCGAAAGCGATTTCGTCGCCTATTCCCGCGCCAACCGAGGAAGCAAAGCCGGCAACAAAACCTGGGCCACCGGAACCGCCTCCCGTCACAGCCGAAAAAAATCAGGACTACCGTTGCACGGACGATGGCAGCCTGGCGAGAATTCTGGAGACGAACGACGCGACCGAGCGCGTAGTCTCTGCCAAAGAAGCCGACGAGCGCCCACAGATAACCAAAAAGCCGCAGCCTGACTACACGCGCGTCGCCCGACGCAACGGTGTCCAGGGTTTCGTTACTCTAAAAGTCTTGCTGTCGGCCGGCGCCAAAGTGTCGCGCATTAGAGTCCTGAAAGGTTTGCCGGCCGGACTCACGGAAAATGCAATACGCGCCGCGTGCAGAATCCAGTTCAAGCCGGCGGTCAAAGGCGGGCAGCCTGCTTCTATGTGGGTCACCGTCGAGTACGCCTTCCGGCTCGCCGACTCTTCAATCTTCAGACCTTGAACCGAAAGCAAAGATCCTGGCGTAAGCGACGTCAACCTCAAGCAGAAGGAATTTTTCAACATGAAGCGATTTACTCTTGTCCTCGCGACTCTCCTTTTTCTCCTGGTCTGCGGACCATTGCGCGCGCCGGTTTACGCTAAGGACAACTGGCTAACTCTGCGCTCGAAGAATTTCCTGCTGGTCGGGAATTCAACCGAAAAGCAGATCCGTCAGGTGGGAATGCGTCTCGAACAGTTTCGCGAAGTCTTCTCGCAATTGTTTCCAAAGGCGATTCACAGTACCCCGGTACCGACTACTGTGATTGTTTTCAAAAGCGATGATTCGTACCGTCCCTTTAAGCCTAATCCAAATATCGCCGGCTATTTTCAATCAGGTCCGGACGTAAATTACATCACCCTAACCACTGACGTGCGTGGCGAGCAGGATCCTTTCACAGTTATCTTTCACGAATACACCCATCTGCTCATAAACAATACCAGTCCCAACGTGCCGCTTTGGTTCAATGAAGGCCTGGCCGAGTACTACAGCACTTTCAGCATTAGCAACGACACCAAAGTAGTGCTGGGCAGTCCGATCGGTAACCACGTTTTCCTGTTGAGGGAAAGCAAAATGCTGCCGCTGCGCACGCTGTTTCAAGTTGACGAAAAGTCTCCTTATTACAATGAGCGTAACAAGCAAAGCATTTTTTATGCCGAGTCGTGGGCGCTGATGCATTACCTGATTCTCGGCAAAGATGGCCAGCGCATAGAGCAACTGCGCAAGTTCCTAGGCCTAACCTCCGCGAGCGTGCCGCTGGAACAAGCTTTCCAGCAGGCGTTTGCCATGACTTTTGAAAGCATGGAGAAGGAGCTGCGCGAATATATTAAGCGCGACCGCTATCCGGTGTTGACCGGCCACTTTGAAAGCAAACTTGTGGTGGAGACAGACATGCAGGCGGCGCCCATCAGTGAAGCGGAGGCGCAAGCTTATCTGGGCGATTTGTTGTTGCACAGCAATCGCGTGGATAGCGAAAGCTATCTACTAAAAGCATTAAAGCTTGATCCCAACTTGCCGATGGCTAACGCCTCGATGGCGATGCTTCGCCTGCGCGAGGGCAAGACTGACGAAGCACGCCAGATGTTGGAACGTGCTGCTGCAAACTCGCCGAATTATCTGATTCACTATTACTACGCCTATGCGCTGAGTCGAGAGGGCAGCAAGGACGATCTGGAAATGGTTTCCTCTTTCACCCCTGAGGCGGCCGCGAAGATGCGCGCGGAACTGAAGAAGGCGATTGAGTTGCGGCCCGACTTTCTCGAGTCCTATAGTTTGCTGGCCTTTGTAAACCTGGTCACGGGCAGCAATATCGATGAGTCTATCGAGATGCTAAAACGTGCGCTGGCTAAATCGCCGGGCAAGAGTAATCTCGCGTTTATGCTGGCGCAGATTTACATGCGCAAAGAAGACTACAAGGCCGCGCGGCAGTTACTCGAGCAGCTCAGTGGTGGTAATGGCGAGGCAGAAGTGCGCCAGCGGGCGCAAGACTTACTTACCCAATTGGGATCAATAGAGGAACAGATGCGGTATCGCGCTGCAAGCGCGGAACGGGCGTCACACACCTCTGAGAAATCGCTGGTCTTAAATGGATCACCGGAAGCGTCGGCGAATATCGATCCATCATCTTATCTGCGAGATGCATTAAGGAAACCAGTCGCCGGCGAAACGCAGGTTCAGGGTTCGCTTGAACGCATTGATTGCGATGCGAAGGGCATCGTGTTCAGTGTCAGGGTAGGTGGACGCGTTTTGAAACTCAGAACAAGCAGCTTCGACGCTCTGGATCTGACCAGCTTTAGCTCCGACAGCGGTAACCAGATCTCATGCGGACCTCGTAAGTCGGAAAATAATGTAGTTGTGTGTTACGTGGCTGCTAGCGATTCGCGATCAAAGGTAGATGGAACTTTACGGTCGGTCGAGTTTGTGCCTAAAGGTTTTCAGCTCAAATCAGCCCCTTGACATGCACCTCGCCGAAATATCTTTCACTTTGTCACCTGCCCGTTATGTATTATCACTAAAATAAAAGTGATGGATGGGGAAAGGAGTTTGCTTGATCACCTGTCGTAAGATGACCGCCGGCGATGTCACTGATGCTTTCGAAATGCTGCGTGTCTTCCTGCGTGAAGATGAGCATTACCTTGCCAGCAGCAAAGCTTATGGCGACCGCGGTTTTCAGGGACTCAACGATGCGCTCGATCTTTTTCTGGAACAACCCGAGCTGGGTTTTGTATGGCTAGCGTACGACGAGCAAGGTGCGGCAGGAGTATGCGTAGTTTGTTACGCAATCTCGACCTCGATGGGAACCGTGGTGGCGAAGCTGGATGATGTGTCGGTGAAACAGGACCGGCGTGGTAAGGGAATCGGCACAGGGCTGCTGGAACAATTGAAGGAACAACTCAGAAAAGAATCGGTGACGCGCATCGATGTGGGCGTGCACCTTGAGAACTCCGAAGCGAAGCGCTTTTATGAGCGGCTCGGTTTCGTCGCGCTTAATGAAGAAAGACTCGCGTGTGTGATTTGAAAAATTCTTGCCGAGATTCCCAATCTCCACAGATTCTCACGGATCAAAACGGATATGAAAGAGTTATGGATATTGGTTCGCGTTCTAACGGTTGAGGGTTCTTTGATCCGTTCGTATCTGTGAAAATCTGTGGCAAGTCTTCATTCGCGCTTATCTGCGCAATCTGCGGGCTAATTGTTCTTGCCGAGATTCGCAATCTCCTCAAAATATTTCGCAAAAGCTACCATTCCACCTGACGCCTGCTGCCAATCAAAGTTTTCATTTGGTGCATGATAACCGTGTTCCGGAAGCGACAGCCCGAGGAACAGCACCGGACACTTCAACACTTTTTCGATACTTGTCATCGCCCCAATTGTTCCACCGTCGCGAACAAAAACCGCCTCGCGCCCAAACGCAAACTTAATTGCGCGCTTTAGTGCTAGCGGCAATGGGCCAGTGAGCACGGTGCGAAATGCCGGCGCCGCTGATTCGAATTGAATCTTGACCTCCGGGTTTCTTTCCTTAATAGCAGCTTTCAAACTCTTCATGATCTTTTTCGGATCCTGGCCCGGCACGAGTCGAAACGAAGCTTTCACCTCAGCGCGCGGCGGCACAATCGACTTCACGCCCGGGCCCTGATAGCCGCCTACCACTCCGTGAATCTCCATGGTCGGCATGCCCCAGATGCGTTTCATTACTTCGAGTTGATCTTCGCTGCGCATCAACTTTAAATGATGTGCCTTCTTGAATCCCTTTACTGTAAAACCAGAGTTGACCCAATCGTTGAGTTCACTCTTTGAAGGCGGAATCACATCATCGTAAAAACCCTGGAACTTGATCTTTCCGGTGACCGGATCGTAGAGATCGCAAACCAGGCGCATCAACTCAGCAATAGGATTGCGCGAGGCACCGCCGGTTTCGCCTGAATGTGTGTCTGTCGCTCCGGTTTCCAGCGTTAGCACAAAACCAAGCAGTCCGCGTAGTCCCGCTGAGCTTGCCGGCCGGTTCCGCGAAACCCAAACCGTGTCTGAAACCACCACTGAATCCGTTCGCAGGTCGCGGGCGTTTTTGGAAATGATTTTCTCGAAATTGGGCGAACCAATCTCTTCTTCAAACTCCCACAGAAACTGAATGTTGATTGGTACGCCCGCTTCTTGCGCCGCGCGCGCGCCATACAGCGCCGCCAGCGCCGGGCCTTTGTCGTCAGTGGTGCCGCGGCCAAAATAGCTGTCGCCCTTGATAGTCATAATGAAAGGCTCTGTGTCCCAAGGCTCGGTTTCTTTCGACGCCGGCTGCACATCCATGTGATTGTAAACCGTAACGGTGGGCGCGTTTTTCGCGGAATCAAACACAGCGTGAACTGTCGGGTTACCACGGTCGGCCTTGTAAACATTCACCTTACCGCCGAATTGCCGGAACGTATCGACGGTCAAATCGACTCCCGCGCGAATGTCTTCCGCATGCGCCGGATCTGAGGATACGGTCGGCGTTTCGACAAAAGTCTTAAGCAGCGTCTCGTATTCTTTACGATGACTTGTGGCAGATGAATAGAGCTGATTACGATCCAAGGCGCTCGCCATGCAGGAGATCCTCCAGTGGATTGCGGATTCGACGGTACGAGTTATTTCGGGCTTAGCAGTTTATAGTGCCCCGGGGTTTACATCAAACCGCCATCTTGAGGGCAACTTTTTCCAGATGGCAAACCACTAAACCCCGACCGGCAAGCGTTTATTTCGCGGAAACTTTAGCCCCGTTTGCGCGATCCTGCTTCGATTGCAACTAAGGTTCATTTACTCAGGATCTTCGTGTTATTCTGGCAACCCGCTTTTCGCCGCTAGGGAGCGGCGTTTCACTATCGGGTCAAGCTGAAAAGTTTTAGGAGGCTTTGTGAGAACAAGATCTTACCTGCCAGGCGTCGTTATTATCATTATTTTGGCAGTTTCAACGGGGGCGAATGTCTTTTCGCAACAGACGGGAGCTGCACGCCGGCAGCCGGGAACTACTCCTGAAGGGTCGACCGCCAGGGTGTCGACGTCGCGCGCGCTGGTAAGTTCAGCGATTGTAAAGAGTGATCTCTCGGAAGCACTCTCCGTGATTCAGAACAATTATATCGACGGCAAGAAACTTGATTACAACGCGATCTTCAAGTCGTCAATCAGCAGCATGCTGAATGTTCTGGATCCGCACTCGACCTACTTCGACGCTAGTGATTACGCTGCCTTCAAAACCGAACAGCGATCCGAATACTTCGGCATTGGCGCCACCATCGGCGATCTGCGTCAAGGCGACGACGTGAATACCTACATTCGCGCAACCTTTGATCAAGCACCGGCCGCGCGTGCAGGCCTGCGTTTTGGCGATCGCATCGTCGCAGTGGACGATCAGTCGATGAAAGGCAAAACCTTTCCCGAAGTCAGAAAGTTCTTGCTTGGACCACGCGGCACGCTTGTGAAAGTCACAGTCGAGCATGCAGCAACCCTAAAAACTGAGACGGTGACAATCACGCGTGATGCGGTATCGCTGCCTTCCATTCCTCAGGCTTACATGATTAAGCCCGGCATCGGTTACGTGGCCATGAGCGGAGGCTTTAACCTGACAACGGCTGACGAATTTCAAGCCGCGCTCGAAGACCTTCATTCGAAGGGCATGAACATGCTAGTGCTTGACCTGCGCGGCAATCGCGGCGGCTTGCTGATTCAAGCCGTGCGCGTCGCCAACACGTTCCTGCAACGCGATCAGTTGATTGTGACGCAAAAAGGTCGAATCAGGGGTAGCTCCGAACCGTTCCGCGCCGTTAACGACGCTCCGGATCAAACGCCGCTGGTCGTATTGGTAAACAACGACACCGCATCCGCTGCCGAGATCGTTGCGGGCGCTTTGCAGGATCACGATCGCGCCTTAATTGTCGGCGAGAACACGTTTGGCAAAGGCCTGGTACAGCTTCCAATTCAACTTGAATACGACTCGGCATTGCTGTTGACAGTGGCAAAGTATTACACGCCATCGGGCCGGTTGATTCAGCGCGACTATTCGAACAGCGGCGTTTACGACTACTACACCCACGGCGGGTTGGCGGCCGACGTGATGCCGGCTCGACCGTCCGGTCTGGAAAGTCATACCGATACTGGCCGCGCTGTTTATAGCGGCGGCGGGATTGCGCCTGATGAAGTGGTGAAACCTGGAAAGATCACCCCTTCAGAAGCGCGATTGAGTGATGCGATTTTCGCTTTCGCACTGGAACTGACAACTGGCCGCGTCGCAGGTTTCGAAAACTACAAAGTGCAACGCTCCATCCAGTTTGAGCACGACTTGCTGCCGACAGACTTTCCAGTAACGGAAGCTCTCTACAAAGAATTCAAGCAGTACGTTGCCGGCAAGCCGATCTTCAAAGTCACGCCGGAACAATTGGACCGCGCGCGACCGTTTGTCGAACGACAGTTGCGTTTTGAGTTGACGACGGCAGCATTCGGCACCATCTCAGCGCTGCAAGTCTTCAATGACAGCGACCCGCAAATCGCCCGCGCCGTTGCGGCAATGCCGCGCGCCCGCGAACTGGCGCTCGCCGCCAGACGCGCCCGAGCGCGGGGTTAACTGAAGTAGGACAGGCATTCTTGCCTGTCCTTTTTTTATCCGGTCTGTCCTACATCAGCAAAACAATCTTGCCGAAGCTTTCATTTGATTCCATGCGCGCGTGCGCTTCGCGAACTTCTTCGATTTTGTAAACTCGATCAATTACCGGCCGCAGTCTACCGTTCGCCAATAGTGGCAGCACCTGCTCTGAAAACAACCGGGTCGCGGTCGCTTTCTCTTCAGTCGAACGGCCGCGCAACATCGTTCCCACAATTGTCAGTCGCTTTCCCATCGCTATGGAGAGATCGAGTGTTGCCTGTGTGCCGGCGGTAGTTCCAACCAAGACGAGACGGCCGCTGCTCGCCAGCGCGTCAAGGTTTGCTTTCAGGTATGCGCCACCTACCAGATCAATTATCACGTTTACACCGCGGCCGTTGGTCCATTGCTTTACTGCTTCAATAGTAGCCTCTGGATCGTTGCCCACAGCGATCCCGTTGTTCAGCCCATAAGCTTTTGCTCGCTCGAGTTTGTCTGGCGTGCGCGAGGTGCCAAAAGCGCTTGCGCCCGCCGCTCGTGTTAGTTGAATGGCCGCTGTACCTACGCCCGAGCCGGCAGCATGGACCAGCATCGTTTCACCGGAGCGCAAATTTGCGCGAGTGAATAAGGCATCGTGAGCCGTGATGAAAACTTCAGGCACGGCAGCGGCTTCTGACCAGTCGAGGTTGGCTGGAATTTCTACCAGATGACTTTCCGGAACGACAACGTATGCGGCCTGCGCGCCGCCGCCGGTAATTCCAAAGACGCGCTGGCCCGGTTTCCAGTTTTGCACTTCTTCACCAACGGCTTCTACTTCGCCGGCAAACTCGAGTCCCGGAATATTCTGTGGAAATCCAGGCGGCGCCGGATAATGGCCGCGCCGCTGCCACACATCGGCACGATTCACGCCTGCGGCACGCACGCGTACGCGCACGCGATTAGCCGTTGGATTTGCCGGCGTTTCTACCTCCTGAACCTCGAGCACGTCGGCGCCGCCATGGGTCGTGATTACAACTGCTTTCATGACGTCAATCGTAAATCGAAAATCGCGAATCGTAAATCGTTGTCCTACGATTTCCCTTCATTGTAATGTTTCATCGGCTGACAGAACGCGCGGCTAATCGCGGACGTTTTACTATTCACGATTTACTATTTACGATTCACTGCTTTTCGCTATTCACCGCCGTGAACCAGACCCTGATTATCGTGAACAGTGTGGCCGCTAAAGCACAACGCACCTGGCCGGTTGTGCGTGAACGCCTGGCGAGCGGCGGTCTCGAATTCGAGATTCACGAAACAACTAGCGCCGGCGATGCCACTACAAAAACCCGCGCGGCACTGAAGGCAGGCATAACTACCATCGCCGTAGTCGGCGGCGACGGCACATTGAGTGAAGCGGCACAGGGCTTTTTTGAGTTTGCGAACAGGCCGGAGGATTTGCCGTCAGTAATAAATCCTGAGGCTGCGCTCGGGATTCTTCCCGCCGGAACCGGCGATGATTTCGCACGTGGCTTGATGGGCCGGCGCGCGTCTCTCGAAAAGTGGATTACTGTTCTGATTGCGCATTGCCGCAATGGAAATGCGTCTAGCAAACAAACAGATGTGCTCTACGGAATTTGTGACGACTATGCGACGCCATTCATTTGTCTTAACGCTTCGACTATGGGCATTGGCGGTGAGACTGCGGCGCGGGTAGCAGCTCAGGGAAAGCTCATGCGTTCGCTCTCCGGAGAAGCACGTTTTGCTGCCGCGGCGCTGGCGAGTCTATTCGCGTGGCGTGAACGACGAGTGCGCATAACTGTTGACGAAGAAACGTATGAAGGCAAGATGAACCTGGCGGCGGTTGCCAACGGACTTTACGCCGGCGGCGGCATGATGCTTTCGCCGCAGGCAAAAGTTGACGACGGTAAAATTGATGTCGTGTCTGCTTCAGGCCTCTCGCGCGCGCAGGTAATGCGCGAGCTCGCGCGAATCTACAAGGGCGGACACATTGCGAATCCGAAGGTGCGCATTACCCGAGGGAAGCGAGTGCGCATCGAAACTTTTAAGCCGGAAGACGCGATGCCTATCGAAGCGGATGGAAACGTGCGCGGATTTACGCCGGTAGAATTTCGCGTGATACCGGCAGCTTTAAGATTTGTTTTTTGAAAAGAGCGGGGGTAAACCAATTTATTTTTCATTTGTCATTTTCCATTTCTCATTCGTGCTTTGCTTTTGAACGTCTCACTGGACGAGGCAGAGAGCTGGACTAGTTTCTAGTCCGCAATGAAAAATGTGAAATGAGAAATGAGAAATGGAAAATCTTGAAAGCCTCACACTCTTCGATTAAAGGTCAATTGTAATGAGTCTCGAGGTTGGGAAGGGTGGTTTACCCCCGCTCTTTCTCTTGCTGCTCGATCGCTCTGATTTTTTGCAACCTTCTCTCGTGGCGTTCTTCGCCGGTGAAGCGTGCCGACACGAAAGCACCCACGATGTCGAGCGCCAGCTCAACACCAACAACGCGCGCTCCCAAACAAAGCACATTGCAGTCGTCATGTTCGCGTGATTGGTGACCGGAATAGGTATCGCCGCAGAGCGCAGCTCGGATCCCGCGAAGTTTGTTGGCGGCGACCGCAGCGCCTACGCCGCTGCCGCAAATCAAAATTCCAATTTCAGCGTCGCCTTTTTGAACCGCTTGCCCGAGCTTCAAGGCATAGTCGGGATAATCGTCCGGCTGCGAGGCCTGATGAGTGCCGAAATCAGTTAGCTCATGGCCGGCGGCGCGCAACTCTTCAATGACACGCTCATTGAGCGGATAACCTCCGTGGTCAGCACCGATTGCAATTCGCATCGATTAGATTAACGCGCGCGCATGCTGCAAGACATTTTCCACGTTGAAGCCCAACTCGCGCATGGCCACGTCGCCGGGCGACGAGGCCCCAAAACGTTCCAGGCAAATCACGTCGCCCTGTAGTCCAACGTAACGGTCCCAACCTTGTCGCACGCCTGCTTCAATCGCAAGACGAGCAGTTACGCCGGGCGGCAGAACCTCGTCACGATATTCTTTCGTCTGCTCTTCAAAGAGCTCTACGCAGGGCATTGAAACGACGCGAGTGGCGATGCCTTCGCTTTGCAATTTCTCGCGCGCCTCGAGCGCCAGCGAAACTTCCGAGCCAGTGGCAATCAGGATTAGTTGCGGAACAGAATCCGAAGCCCGCCCTGACGGTCGGGCTACTGCCCCGTCGCGAGTCGCCTCACCTTCCGCAAGAACATACCCGCCACGGCGTAAACCGTCGGCCGCGGCATACCGGGTTCGATCTATTACGCCAACTTTCTGACGTGTCAGTGCCAGCGCCGTCGGTGCATGGCGTCGCAAGATCGCAATCCGCCAGGCTTCGGCAACTTCAGCGGGGTCAGCAGGACGAATAACAAAGAGATGTGGAATCGCGCGTAGCGCTGCCAGGTGTTCGATGGGTTGATGTGTTGGTCCATCTTCGCCGAGACCAATCGAGTCGTGCGTGAAGACATAAATGACCTGGACTTCGGAAAGAGCCGCGAGTCGAATCGCCGGGCGCATGTAATCCGAAAACGTCATGAACGTGCCGCCGTAAGGAATCAAGCCGCCGTTCAATGAGATTCCGGTTAACGTCGAGCCCATGGCATGTTCGCGCACCCCGAAATGGAAAATGCGGCCGTCGTATTGGCCTGCTTCGAAACTGCCACCGTCCTTAATGTCGGTATTGTTCGAGACGCCAAGATCGGCCGAGCCCCCAATCAGCATCGGCAAGTGCGGTGCGAGCGCATTGATGACTTCACCACTTGCTACGCGCGTCGCTACCGGCTTGGCATCTTTGAAATCCGGCAAGTGCTGCTCCCAATCAGCGGGCAACTCGCCATTCATGGTCGTGGTCCAAAGTTGGCCCAGGTCGGCGTGGTCCTGCACAAACTTTTCAACCAGCGCGCGCCAATCGTTTTCCTGCTGTGCGCCACGCTCAATTGCATCACGAAAATGCGCCAGCGCTTCGTCGGGAATATAAAACTGCTTGTCTTCTGGCCAACCGAGATGTCGTTTGGTTTCGCGCACCGCATCTTCGCCAGGCGCGTCGCTATGTGCTTTGCGCGTGCCTGCAGTCGGCATGCCATAACCGATGGTTGTTTTCACCGAAATCAACGACGGTTTGGTGCCGATCGATTGCGCGTCACGAATAGCTTGCTCGATCGCTGCGAGATCGTTCCCGTCTTCCACGGTTAACGTGTGCCAGCCGTAAGCCTCAAAACGCTTCGGAACATTTTCGCTGAAAGCAAGATCAGTAAAACCTTCAATGGTGACGTGATTGTCGTCGTAAAGGTAGATCAGTTTGCCGAGTTTGAGATGACCGGCAAGCGAAGCCGCTTCCGAGGCCACGCCTTCCATCAGATCGCCGTCGGAAACGATTGCGTACACGTAATGATCAATCAGAGAAAACTTTTCTTTGTTGAACTTCGCCGCCAGATGAGCCGCACCCATAGCCATGCCAACGCCATTCGCGAAACCCTGGCCCAATGGTCCAGTCGTAATTTCAACCCCGGGCGTCAGGCCATACTCGGGATGGCCGGGAGTTTTCGATCCGAACTGGCGAAAATTCTTTATCTCATCCAACGACAAATCGTAGCCGGTCAGATGCAGCAGCGAATAAAGCAGCATCGATCCGTGTCCGGCGGAAAGCAGAAACCGATCGCGGTTTTCCCACTTGGGATTCTTCGGATTGTGCCGCAGGAAGCGCGTCCACAGCACGTAAGCCATCGGCGCCGCGCCCAGGGGTAATCCTGGATGGCCGGAATTCGCTTTTTGCACTGCGTCAAGCGAAAGGGCTCGAATGGTGTTGATGCAAAGTTGGTCCAGGTCGGGTGTCGGAAGGTTGTTTTCCTGTTGCACTGGCGCGCTCATTTCACCGTCCTACGTTTTTAAGTTTTTGTGATCACCTGATCGTACAAGCGTTCCTGACGTCTACGGCCTTCCTGATATCGCCCGTGGCATGACATATCGGGCTCAAAAGTAGTTGCTATTGAAACAGGAAAGTCGCCGATGCTGTCTATTCTGCCAACCGCTTCCAATGCAAGCAAGGCGGCGCCGCGTGTTGATGCCTCTGCACGATCCGACAGCACTAAAGGCCGCCCAAGCACATCGGCAACGATCTGCGTCCAGGCCGGTGACGATCGGAGCGCATTACCCGAGGCGACCAATGTTGCGCCAGGCGCAAAACGATCAAGCGCATTCGCTACGATCGCAAAACGGTAAGCGACTGCCTCCATTGCGGCGTGCAGGATTTCGACCGGGCGCGTGCCCAGTGTCATGCCAAAAATTCCCCCGCTTGCATCCGTGTTCCAACCCGGGCTTCTTTCTCCCAACCAAAACGGCAATACAGTTAACCCATGATCGTCCGGCTGCAAACGTCCGAGCTCATCTTCGATTAATCGCCGATCGTCGGCATAAAGAAGCGTCTCCCTGATCCAGTTAAATAAGCTGCCCCCGTCTGACAACGCGCCGCCAATAACGATGCGGCTCCGATCAGCGCGGTAGCACCACAACGCAGATGGAATTTTTGCCGGCGGTGTAGCTTCGACCAGCATGCGCATCGCGCCGGACGTGCCAATCATCAAGGCGATAGTGTCAGCCGTGACGCAACTCTCACCGATATTATTTGCAGCACCATCGCCAATAGCGGGAAACAGGCGCGCCTCGCTCAATTGCGGCCAACGTCCGGCGTATTCGTAGTTAAGACTTTGAAAGTTTCGCGCAGGGGTCGCAATCTCGGGAAGGGTCTCGATGGGAACATCAAGCGCGCGCAACAATTCGGTATCCCATTCGCAGTTGTGTTGATCGAGCAGGCCTGTCCCCGAAGCCATCGAAACGCTGATTGCTGCTTCGCCAAAAAGTTTCAGCGCGAGGTATTCCGAGAAAGACATCCATCTCGTGGTGCGCGCCCATGTTTCGGGCTCTTCAATTTTTAGTCTAAGCAGTTTGGCGGGCCAGTAACTAGGATGGAAACGACAGCCCGTACGCGCGTGCAACTTCGGTTCGTCCAACGTTGTTCGCAAACGTTGCGTGGCTGCGACAGCTCGCGTGTCTGACCAACCCAATACCAGCGTCGTGGGTTGTTCCGAACTATCTATGCCCAGCAGGCTGTGCCAAAAACATGATATGGAGATGAACTCGATCCGAAGAATTGGTTCGTAGAGTTTAGCGAACAGCGCGTCGATTGTTTCTGCAACTTGTTCAAGTAACAAATCGGCATCGACTAAGCCGCCGGCGCCAAGCGTGAGGGTTCGGGAATTGATGCGGACATTGGCGTCGCTGATCTCGACGCCTTTTTCATCAAAAAGCGCTGCGCGCACGCCGGATGTGCCGATATCCAGAGCAAGGAGCGCCGGCACCCTCGATCCAGCCATCACAGAAACAAGTTCGGTTGCTGGCTCGAATCCCTCTACGGCTTCATCCAGAGCTTGGCTCATCGTTGTAGACAGACATCCTTGTCTATCGCTCGTATTGAAATGACAGGCTGGGAAGCCTGTCCTACTAGTGCTTCGCGATACGCTTGCCGACTTTGGCGGTGCCTTTTCCAAAGTGCTTGCCGAAACCACCCATGCCCCGTCCGAATGCCGCGCCCGCGTGAAGCGGGCGGCCGTGCTTCATGTGTTTGCCAAAGCGACGTGAACCGTGTCCGACGCTGCGTCCCGACTCGGCATACTCATGCCTGATTCCGCTGTGCTTGCGTCTTCCCCAGTCACCGCGAACCCTGCGACGACGACGCCGGTGAACACCGGAATCGTTCTGCGGCAATACGTCTGGAGAACCGGCGTTAAACTCACGTATCGAGAATGCTGAGACATTGGCTGACGCAATCAGCGTCTGAGAAATCATGATCAGAAAGGCGAGGCCCACTAAGATTATTCGGCGCATTTTCTCTCCTCCAATATTGCCGCTGAGAATGTCACAAGCAATGCGTATAGTCTAGCTTGATCGCTACTGCTAGAATGCGCGTGATGCAGGCCGAAACACTAAATTGTCCTAACTGCGGCGCGGCCACGGCAATGGACGAGCCGCTTTGCCGGTTTTGCGGCTCGCGACTGGCTACGGTTGCTTGTCCGTCGTGCTTCGGCATGATTTTCGTTGGCAGCAAGCACT
>JBDUCB010000076.1:0-2394 GCA_040003695.1 bacterium | reverse complement strand
GGCAGATGCGACCCATCTTGACATAAGCCTAACCGCGACTTACATTCGACGTACTCAGCAAAATTTTAAATTTTCAAAGCTTTCCGGATTCCCCCTCGGAGTTTTCTTGGGCCCACAGCTATCGCCCGCAATGACAGAAAAAGATTCCCAGTATCGAACGGTTCTGATTGTCGAGGACTCCGAAGACGCGCGCTATTTCATGCGGCTCGAATTAGAGCAACTTGGCTATCGCATTGTGGAAGCCGAAGATGGCGAGAAGGCCATTGAAGTGGCCGACCGTGAGCGGCCGGACATTATTCTGATGGATCTAAGTTTGCCGGTCATGGACGGAATCGCAGCAACGGAAAAGATTCGCGCGCACGATGGGCTGAAGACGATTCCCGTAATAGCCGTCACTGCGCACCAGGAAACAGATTTTCGGGCTGACGCCAAAGCAGCCGGGTTCGATGCTTACGTTACTAAGCCAATCGACATGCCATGGCTCAGTGAGTTGATCGAGGGTTTGTTGGTTTAGTAGGACAGGCATTCTTGCCTGTCCTTTTGATTCTATGCGATTAGAAAAACGATCCACTAAATCACACTAACCAACACTAAATTGTTTGTGAACCTTCGTGTGTTTCGTGGATCGTTTTTATCAGACCTAAGAAGTGTAGGATCGAATAGAACATTTCGGTCAGCCGAGAAAGTTTGCCCTATTCACCTAAGGAAACGTTTGCCCCTATTCACCTAAGGAAACGATCGTGGCGCCCCAACCGCCAGCTTCCGCTGGCGCATCCTTCCAATCACGAACAAACGGCGTTCGTTGCAATATCTTCCGGACCACTTCACGTTGCACGCCAACGCCTTTGCCGTGAATTATTCGCACCTGACGAAAGCCGGCGGCTTGAGCAAGCCTCAGATATTCTTCGACCACACGCCTCACATCGCGCGGTTGAATCGAATGCAGATCAAAAACATCCGTTATCGGAATCGTAACCGGCTCGGGAAAAGGATCGAAGGGATCCGTCGAGTCGGAATCCGCAGCGGTGGTCTCGTCAGCAGTCATGATCATTCCGAAACAGTAGGACAGACTGGAAAGTCTGTCCTACTCATCTCTATTTTTCTTTCGGGGCAATATAAGCTCGTCGAGCTTTGACAACCAGTTTGCCGCGTGATTTCTGTGCCTCCGGTGCCAAATCGATTTTAAGTTTTCGTAAACTTCCATCGCGTTTTTTATTCGTGGAAACGAAGGCAAGGTTGTAGCGAGTGCGCAGGTGTTCGATCAGCGTGTTGAAGGTCGTGTCGAGATTCTCCGGATTGTCCTGCATCACTTCGCCGCCCGTCTCTTCGGCAAGTTCTTTTATATCCAAGGTTCTGCCAAACATGCCGAGAGCCTTGGTTCCGATCACCATGTAGCGGTTTTCCAGGCGCTGCACGATGGTGGTGGGGACCAGTCCACACACAACGCTGCCTGATTCATAAAGCGCCAGCTTAGCTGCTTTGCCTGATGGTCCATGACCGCAATCGAAGTTCCGCGTGATCCCGGTAATCGTGATTATCACGCGCCGGCCCACCGGATTACCGGCGCTTACCATGTAATCAGCGGCTTTCGCGAAAGCTTTATTGAGACAGTGATCGGCCCAGGTGTGGTTCGACCCAATTCGATTCAGCGCACCATCGATTGCTGCGCGGTCGCGCGTGAACGCCTGAACCAGCTCCGCCTTGTCCGCGTAGGTCATCACCGCCACCTCGTCGGTTGGCTTAAGACGCGACAATGCTTCGTGAGCTGCGTTTCGTACTGCGGCACCGAACGGATCAATGCAGCCTCCGCGATCAATCAGCAACAAGACCGACAACGGCAATGTGTCCTGACTAAACTGCGTTAGCTGCTGTTTAGTGCCGTCTTCAAGAATTACAAAGTCGGTCTGCTGCAAATCGCCTACGGCACGCGCGGTTTTCTTTTGCAGCACAAGGGCGTCGATAGTGACGAGATCCACATCTACTTTGACCACCTCAGCCGGGCTTGCCGGTTGCCGTTCTGTGTTGACAGTCCTTTCGCGCGTCTGCGAGCTAAGCCGCGGGCCGACCAAGGGCAATAAGACGAGAACAATGAGCGGAATGAGGTATTTGTATTTTGCCAGGGACGAGATAGCGTTTTTCATAAGCACTTCCAAATCCGAAACTACATTGCGAAATCCGTTTTTGGGGAGAGTGCTTCTGACGCGAACATAATAGCATTGGTGAGCACAGAAGAGATGGACGTGTTTAGAGACCGGCAGCCTTCGTCGTGGCTTTGAAAATAGTTCCCGAGTCGCTTAAACTCTGCGCGTCTGCCCACGTTTTCCGTTTCGTTTCCCAATTTCAATCTAACTTTCAGGAGAGTCTCCATGAAGAGAAATCAGCTTGAGAACTCGT
>JBDUCB010000162.1:0-26285 GCA_040003695.1 bacterium | reverse complement strand
CTGCGCGGACACCAGGCCCAGTAGTTGTTGTAATAGACCCAGCGGCCATAGTGATAAGGCGCCCAACCCCATGGCTCATTACCAACCCAGGTCCATCCATAGGGTGGACAGTAAGACCAGTTGCCAAAACGATACGGCGCCCAGTTGTCATAGTTGTTGACGATCGAGGCGTTGGGCCGCCAGATCCAACCGTAGTCGTCCGCATAATTCCACGTTCCATAGGCGTCGAGATCTTCGGCGCCCCAAAGATAATTGTCGTAATACTGCGTGTCGTAGTGCATACGCGCTGCAAGAAAGCGTTCGCGATCATCAACCCACGTGTCCCACGAATCAGCAGCGATTGCAGTCGTGAACTCCCAATCGCCGGCCTCTGGTCCATCGTAGATAAGTTCCGCGGTACGGCCGTCGCGCAAAACGAAACCCGATGTCTCGGAATAAATGCGCGCCCGCCCACCACTGCGTGCCGTCAGTCGCACGCGCCCGTCGCGCGAAACATCGACACGATACAGTCCCTCTTTTTCAGCAGCTAACGTGGTCTTAGGAGCATCAATTTCAAAATACTGCTGATCGTTATTAAACTTTGCCAGCCTTACACTCGCCGTTCCCTGGCTGAGGCTAAGCGCAACGCCTTCGTCTCGCAGCGTTGTAATTTTCAGCACTGAGTCGCCGCCAAGACGAACGAAGTTGCGCGCATCAATCTGAATCTCAACGCGACCATCGCGATCGGTCGACAGCACGTCGCCTTCAACCAAAGGGAAATTGACGTGCGGGCTTTCCTCTTCAGTGTTGCCGCTGCGCTTCAGCTTCACTTCGCCGTTAGTAAAGTTAATGCGCACCACACGGGCCTTTACGTCATACTCGTCAGCGTCATCGTCGTCAGCGGCTCGTACGGTTAGGTTGATTGTTAACAGGGTCAGAAAGAGGGAAAGGATGGTGAAATAGACAGGTCGGGTAGGACGCATAGCTACGCTCCTTTATTCGATTGTTTGGACGGTCACGCGCGCAATGTATGGCGAGAGCTGAAACGCGTTGCGCGTCGGAGTAGGACAGACATCCTTGTCTGTCATCATCTCTTTTTGAACGCTTAACTTGCTGGCTTGGCCCAGAGCAAAGCGCATGCCTTTGAAGAGGCTGGACCAGGACATTCTGTTGTTGAAGAAGAAAGCCGCGGAGCGGCGAAATGTTTATAGCTGTTGTGTTCGGACGGTTATTTGATCACCGCCGGACCAAAACGAAATATGCTGCATTTCGCTTTGCTGCGGCGAATCCAACTAACCATCATCCCTTTCTATAAACATTTGGTGCCTAACAGCACCTTGTCGTGGCAGGTCATTTTGAGGGAAGCCGGTCGGATTTAATATAAGGCATCCAATGTATTTGCGATTATAGAGCTGCTGTAACTCCTTTGCCCGAGAACGTGCGTGCTTGGCACTATATGGTGCGCGGCTATTCGATGACTGAGCAAACCTCAAAGCAAAGCGACCAAGTTCTGTTCGACGTGATGGTAATTGGCGCAGGCATCAACGGCGCTGGTATCGCACGCGATGCAGCGATGCGTGGCCTGAAAGTGCTGCTCTTGGACAAAGGTGATGTCGGCAGCGGTACATCAAGCTGGTCTACTCGCTTAATTCATGGAGGGCTGCGCTACTTGGAGCACGGCGAGGTCGGCCTAGTGCGAGAGTCGCTCCGCGAGCGCGAGACTCTGCTCTATATCGCACCGCATCTGGTCCGTCCGCTGCCCATCCTGTTCCCAATTTACAAACACGCACGGCGTGGCCGCTGGACAATCCTTGCGGGAATGGCTGCCTACGACCTGCTTTCGTTTGATAAGTCGCTACCTCGCCATCGGATGCTTTCGCGAGTTGAGGCTCTCGACCAAGCGCCGGGACTTGAACCGCAGGGCTTAGTGGGCGCGGCTATTTACTTCGACGCGCAAGTGGAGTTTGCCGAGCGCCTCGTGCTTGAAAATGTGCTTGCGGCGGTTGATTACGGCGCGACTGTTGTTACTTACGCGCAAGTTGAAAACTTCATAGTTGAACGAGGTTTGGTTCAAGCGGTCGAGTTTACCCGGGTGCTTGACGGTGAGTCCTGCTCGGCGAGCGCCGACGTGATCATCAATGCCGCAGGTCCCTGGGTTGACGAGTTGCTGGATAAAAGCGGCGGCAATCCGCAGCGTTTAATCGGTGGCACGAAAGGCAGTCATGTAATCGTCGCGGCGTTTTCGGGCGCACCCGCCACTGCGTTGTACGTCGAAGGCCGAACGGACGGACGCCCGTTCTTCATAATCCCGTGGAATGGCCAATATCTGATTGGCACGACTGATATTCGCTATCAAGGCGATCTGGATCACGTTCGAATTGAGAATCAAGAGATTGATTACCTACTGGACGAAACCAATCGCTTGATCCCCACTGCCAAACTCTCCAGGGGGCAAGTGCTTTACGCCTATTCCGGCGTGCGACCGCTCGCCTTCACCTGTGACAAGGACGAGCAAAGCATCACTCGCCGCCACTTTATTCGCGAACATCCGAGCCGGCACAATCTTCTCTCTATTGTTGGCGGTAAGCTCACGACCTATCGCAAGCTTGCCGAGCAAGCAGTAGATCAGATTTTTAGAAAACTTGAACGACGGTCTCCGAGATGCACCACTGCTCAAGTGCCTTTGCCGGGCGCTGCGACCAACGATTTCGCAAGGTTTTGCAAAGAATTCAACGTGGCTAGTGGTTTGCCATCACCAGTAAACGATCGTTGGTTACGTATCTTCGGGACGCGCTCGTCTGAACTGCTTAACCTGATTGCGGACGCTCCTTCGCTTGCCGAAGTATTCGACGTCGAGACCGGAGCGACGGCGGTTGAGTTGGTGTTCGCGTTTCAGCACGAACTGGCCCAGACGTTGGCTGATTGCTTACTACGGCGCACGATGGTTGGCTTGAATTCGGCGAATGGGCTCAACGCCGTTAGCGCTGCAGCGAGGATCGCGCGGAAGCACTTAGGCTGGTCTGATGGACTTCTGGACGAACAGCTTGCTGATTACCGCAACCAGGTCGCGCAGTTTCGTTTGACAGACTAAACTACCGTTGGGCCATGCCGGAACTTCCCGATATTGTTATCTATCTTGAGGCACTCGAACAGCGCATTCTGAATCGGACACTCGAACGCGTGCAGATTGCCTCGCCATTTCTTTTGCGCACAGCAACGCCGCCAATCACCAGCACCGAAAACAAAAAAGTTATCGAGCTGCGGCGATTAGGCAAACGCATCTGCATTGGGCTTGAAGACGATCTATGGCTGGTGTTGCATCTGATGATTGCCGGTAGGCTTCACTGGAAAGAAGGCGCCCTCGGCACTGCCCGAACCAGCGCGCCGGTTCCACCTAAGTCATCGAAGTTCGGACTCGCTGCATTTCATTTCACGAACGGCACACTTTCGCTTACTGAAGCAGGAACGCAGCGGCGTGCATCGCTTCGCCTCGTGCAGGGAGAAGCTGCGCTCGAGCCTTTCAATCCCGGCGGTCTGGAAATTTTCGAGATTAATGCGGAGCGTTTTGCCGCCGCGCTGAAATCTGAAAATCACACCTTGAAACGGTCACTAACCGACCCGCGTTTGTTCAGCGGCATCGGCAACGCTTATTCAGACGAGATACTTTGGCAGGCCCAGCTATCGCCAATCGCTATGACGCAAAAGCTGAACGCCGAAGAAATAGATGTGCTTTTCAACTCAACGCGCGCGACGCTAAACAAGTGGATTGAACTTCTGCGCAACGATCTTCAAAGTCCAAAGTCGAATGTCCAACGTCCCACGTCGAAAGACAGAGTCAGAACCCCGACAAGTCGGGGTAGCGACCGGGTTGTAGCGGCGGAACCCGTTCCTTCTCACGCGTTGCGAGGAGCAACAACGGCCGCCTCTACAGCGATCGCGTTCCCTGAAAAGGTAACTGCCTTCCGGCCCGAGATGGCAGTACACGGAAAGTATGGTCGGCCCTGCCCGCGCTGTGAAAACAGAATTCAGCGCATTCGCTACGCCGCCAACGAGACAAACTATTGCCCGACTTGCCAGACCGCCGGCAAGCTCCTCGCCGATCGCGCACTTTCCAGATTGTTGCGCGCCGATTGGCCGCGCACGGCTGAAGAACTCGAAGACGTGAAGCGTAATCAGTAGTCTGCCCTGAATACTTTGTGTAATCTATCAAGCGAAATAAACCACACCGAGAGGTAATTTGCATGACAAACAAGACGAAGATCGCTTCTTCAATGAGACACAACTATTTGCATTGGTGTGCTGCTTTGCTGCTTGCGTTAATGCTTGCGCCGGCCGCTCTTGCGGAGAAATCTGCGCCACAGGGGAAATCGCATACTGCCAAACTCGATGGCGCGCGTATTCACTATGTCAACTACGGCAAAGGGCGCGAAGCACTCGTCCTGATTCATGGTTGGACCAGCAACCTCGAGTTCTGGCGCGATCAAATACCTGACCTTGCAAAACGAAATAGAGTTATCGCAATCGATCTGCCGGGCCACGGCCAAAGCGACAAGCCGCAAACTACATATTCCATGGAATTTTTTGCGCGTGCAGTGAACGCTGTGTTAGAGGATGCGCAGGTCGCACGAGCCGTGTTGGTGGGCCATAGCATGGGCACGCCTATAGCGAGGCAGTTCTATCGCGAGTATCCCGAGAAAACTCTGGCGATCGTGATCGTCGATGGCGCGCTTCGTCCGTTTGGCGACAGAAAGATGATGGAAGGACTAATCAACGGCTTTCGCAGCCCTAACTACAGAGAATCCGGCGGCGGCATGTTAGCCGCGATCTCAGGGCCATATCTTTCCGCCGAGAACCGCGAGCGAATCAAGGCGTCCTTTCTATACACGCCTCAGCATGTGGTCGTCGGTGCGATGGAAGGAATGGCTGACGAAACAATCTGGGGGCAGGATAGGATAAATGTGCCGGTGCTGGCGATCATGGCGCGGTCGCCTTTCTACGGAGCCAACCTGGAACAAACTTATCGCGGCCTTGCGCCGAACCTGGACTTTCAAATGTGGGAAGGCGTGGGCCACTTTTTGATGATGGAAAAGCCGAAACAATTCAACGATGCAGTGATTGCTTTCCTGAATAAGAATGCGCTGTTGCAGAGGTAGAGAGGTGCTTTTGGAGAACCATCTGGTTTTGAGAAGCGGCGACGATCCACTAATCACACTAAGTAACACTAATCCTCTTTCGTGAATTTTCGTGTGACTTCGTGGATCGTTTTTGTCAGCTAAGGAATGGGAATCAAGTTAGGAAACACCGTTTGCGGGAAAGCCTTTTCGCAAAACAACTTTAGTAACCATCGCCTCGCAGCATGACCATCACTGTGCGCAGGATTATCTTTAGATCAAACAGCAGCGACCAGTTTTCAATGTAGAACAAATCCAGTTTGACCATCTCCTCAAAGGGCAAACGGTTTCTGCCTGATACCTGCCACAGTCCCGTCAATCCTGGCTTCATATCCAGGCGCTTGCGATGCCGTAGCTCGTAGGCTTCCACTTCATACGGAATGGGCGGGCGTGGGCCAACTATGCTCATGTCGCCGCGCAGGACGTTGAGAAGTTGCGGCACTTCGTCAAGACTGAGCCGGCGCAGCACGCGTCCCACGCGCGTAATGCGCGGATCGTCGCGCAGTTTGTAAGCCGGTTTATCTGCGTCGCCAACATTCGCTTCCGCATGTCCCGCTATGAATTTGCGCTGGTACTCGCGATGGATATCGCTGTCGGCATTCATGCGCATCGTGCGAAATTTGTAGACTACAAAAATGCGTCCATCCATTCCCACGCGTTCCTGCGCATAAAAGATGGGCCCTTTCGAATCGAGCCTGATCAGCAGCGCTATGAAAAACCAGAAAGGCGACAGCAGTGCGAGTGTCAGGGATGCGATTACCAAATCAGAGAGCCGCTTGGTGCCGCGCGCGAAATCCGAAAGCGGCTCGCGAAACAACCGGATCATCGGCAAGGCGCCGATTTGATCGACTTCCGTTTTGCTCGGCAAACAATTGAAGAGGCTGGGCGCGATGCGAAATTCAACCCCGTGCCGGCGGCCACAACGCATCATCACATCAAACAGCGTGTCGCCATCAACATTGGCGTCGGCAATAATCACTTCGTTTGCTTTTGTATCGCGAATCGCATCCGGCAGTCCCGCCAGATCGCTTATCACCGGAACACCTTCATAGGTGGCGGGATCTTGCAGAAGTGCCCCAGTGCTGCTTTCGACCACGCCGATTACGCGATAGCCGAGCGAGGGTCGCTCGCGCATCTCCTTAATACAAAATGCCGCTTCGGGACCGCGGCCGACAACGAGCGTGGGAATCAAATTAATCCCGTGGAGCCGAAAAAATGTTTGCGCCGAGCGTAACAGACAGCGCACGAGCTCAAATCCGGAAAAGGCCAGCAGAAAGTCGAGCACGAAAACGCTACGTGCGTAAGAAAAAGCCCGGTAGTGAAAGCCGCCTCGATAGAGAAACGCCGCAGCAACGATGAGCAGCGAGCCGATAGCAGTGGCTTTGAAAACGCGTATGCCGTCGACAACAAACGAGAACTCGCCACGCAAACGGTAGAGATCGTAATACCGCAGGACCAGCAGTCTGATCAGAACTACAAACAACACCAGCGCGCCATAGGGAGCGAAGCGAGCGCTCCAGGCAAAAACGCCGCTGCTGCCTGCTACGACCAGGGAGCCGCTCTCGCGCCAGTAGAATGCCAAAGCAAAAGCCGTTGTCCCGATTACCGCATCAGTAACTACGAGCGCAGCTTTGATCAGGGGTACCAACCACTGCGGCGCGCGCGCCGAAGCACGCACCACGCTTGCGCCAACCGTGGCTTTCGCGAGGCGTTCCGCTCTTGCTGTAGTCTGTGCCATTCAGAAAATCCGCAAGCCGATAAAGGTCGGGTTCCAGTTGCGATGATAGGATAACAAAAGTTTAATTTTCGAGTATCAGATTCGCTACCTGCTGCAATACTTCCACCCCGGCGCGCGCGGCAGTTGCGGTTTTCTTTTCAATGCGCAGACCGCGCACGTCTGCTTCCGTGGCAATGCGTTGCAGCCGTCCTTCGTTTACGAGTTGCTGGTCTATTGCGGCCCATTCACCCACGTAGATCGACGCCGCGGGCACGCCGAGCGCCGCCGCCTCGCGATTCATGGTACCGCCGGCGCTGACAACCAGATCGCTCTGCGCAATCAGGTTCGAACCATCGAGCGGCTGCGCCGGTATGATTACCCTGGCGCGGGCGTAATACTTCCGTTGCCATTCGTTTCGCGGCAGCAGCACCACTTTCACCGCCGGTATTTCAACCAGGCGATCGATCAACTGATCGAATAATTGATTTTCAAAGCGATGATAAAGCGCTTCGGTCGCCGGCGGTCGCGCTGTAACCAAAATATCGCCGGCATCGATGCCTAAACTTTTTAGTTGTGCCGAAAAATTCGGATCCGGTGCGAAGCTTGCGAGATAAACATCTTCCTTGATGCCGTCATATCTTTTCAGCTTCGCGGGCGCGACACCGAAGCGCGTCAAGGCCGTTTCCGGGAAGGCGCGTGGAACGATGACGCGTGAAGCCAGGCGGAAGGCAAGATGGTTTGCCGGTTGATGCTCGTAATCCATCAGCGTCACGCACGACAGCGACAGTGCGCGCGCTGCGAGAATTTGTGAGTAGGAGTTGTGGCTTACCGCCAGATCGATCTGTTTTCCCCGCGCCCAGCGCGCCAGTTCCAGGCCACGTCTAACGAGATTCCCAGCTTTTCCCGAAAGCCTGGCGCCGCCATGCCCGCCGATCACTTCCGGAGCAAAACCGGCGGCCTCAGCCAGCGGTACAGTTTCGGCAAGCTGCCGCGCGGTCAAGACCACATCATGACCGCGCCGCGTGAACTCATTTGCGAGTGGACGAAAGAAAGGAACGTGCGGCGAGTTTGCCAGATCGATCCAGATTCGCATTGGCAATCAAAACTGCGGGGGGTGGGTTGCAAACAACTAATCAATTATCGGCCTTGCTTGTTCCTTCAATTTCCACAAGCTGACCCTTAGCGCGTAACGATTTTTCCGCGGCTTCGACGGTGCGCACCAACCGCAGACCGGCCTGGCCATCGGTTTCCGGTTGTTTCTTATTTTCAATGCAATCAATAAAGTGAAGCGCTTCGGTGTGCAGCGCTTCGATCGCATCGAGGCGCGGCGCCCACATGTCGCCCGAACGGTAACTGACGAGCATTTCGTAAACCGCTTCCGGACTCTGCGAAATGGTCACGCCTTTGTCGTAGATCTTCACCTTCTCGCTGGGCTCAAGGTCGTCGTAAAGGATCATTTTTTCGCTGCCACCGATGAGCGTATGGCGCACCTTAACCGGAGTCAGCCAGTTGACATGAACGTGCGCGATTTGTGGGTTGTCGAAGAACAGAGTGATGTAAGCGACGTTTTCCGGTTGACCGGGAATGTGGCTGATTCCTGTTGCCGAAACCGCGGTCGCTCTTGCAGGCAGCACGTAGTCCATAATCGACAGATCGTGAATTGCCAGATCCCAGATAACGTTCACGTCATGCTGAAAGAGTCCCAGATTAACGCGCACTGCGTCGTAGTAATAAATATCTCCCAGAGCATTGGCAGTAATCAATTCGCGAATTTTTCTCACGGCACTAGTGTAAACAAAGGTATGGTCCACCATTAATATTCGCTCGCGGCGCGCGGCTTCTTCAATCAACTCGATGCTTTGTTCTGAGTTTGCAGCCAATGGTTTTTCGACCAGCACGTGTTTGTCCGCTCGGAGAGCCGACATAGCCAGTTCGAAATGCGATGAGACGGGCGTAGCGATTATGATCGCGTCGAGCGACGGGTCGTTAAAAAGAACACACGGGTCGTTGACAGTGTGAATAGTTGGATAACGAACCCGTAGCTGGGCCAATCGCTCTGTTCGCTGATCGCAGACGGCCACAACGGTTGAGCCCGGCGCTTCCATGAAGTTTCGCACCAGGTTCGGACCCCAGTAGCCATAACCGATGACGCCGACTTTTATCATGCGTAATCCTGCTTGAGCTGTCCGCGGCGTTCCCGCACGTCGCCGATAACGCGCGCCGGCACGCCGGCCACGATTGCATAATCGGGCACGTCGCTCGTCACGACCGCGCCGGCGCCCACCAATGACTGTTCGCCGATTGTTACGCCCGCCATCACCGTGACATTACTACCGATCGCTGCTCGCGTCTTCACGCGCGTTTCGATCACCGTCCAGTCGGCTTCGGTCTGCAACCTGCCGTCAGCATTGACTGCACTCGGGTAGAGATCGTTTGTAAACATCACGCCGTGCCCGACGAAAACTTCATCTTCAATGGTAACGCCCTCGCAGATAAACGTATGCGATGAAATTTTGCATCGCGCGCCGATGGACGCGTTCTTTTGTATCTCGACGAAAGCTCCGATTTTTGTCTCATCAGCGATAGAACAGCCGTAGAGGTTTACAAGGTCCGGCTGGAAAATCCGAACGTCTTTTCCCAGTTTCACATCAGGAGCAATTGGCATTCTTGTTGTAGCGACAGACATTCCTGTCTGTCCCTCTTGTGATTTCAACCCCGGACAGGCAGGAATGCCTGTCCTACTGCTCTTCCAACAATCGCGCCAGCGCGTAAGCGGTCCATGCTTGCGACCAGCGCATGAAAGGCGCCCGTATGGTGTAGAAACGTTTGCGCTGATAGTAAAAGAACCCACGACTATCGCGCATGTTGTTGATAAGCCAGGCCGCAATCTTTTCCGCGAGCGACAGCGCTTCGCTGTCCAGATGCCGCAATTCCAGCAAGGTTACGATTGCCGTAGCGGCCGAGTGTGTGTCCGCGGGATAGAGCGCGTCATCGTAGTATTTCGGCCACCCGTCCGCAAGAAAGAACCGCTCGCGCCAAAATTTATAGCCCCGCTCGAGAGCACTGGCGAACACACGCGCTTCAGTACAACTTTCTATAATCCTTGAGAGCGACTGCAACACATAAGCGGTGTGAAAGTTGTCCACCCACGCTTGATTTGTCGCCGCACCATACGCCCAGGCGCCGTCGTCGCGCTGTCTTTTCACAACGTAGCGCGCAGCGCGCACGGCCAGATCACACAACTGCGCCTCACCAGTCACTGCGCCGACGCTGGCGAGTGTTTCGGCGGCCAGCAAGCTGGCGTTGAAAACGCACGTCTGATCAATTGGCGAGTAACTGAAACAAAGTTCAGCATCTGCATCGACGGTGCGTTTAAGATCGTGAAGGATAAACTCACAACTACTTCGCGCGATTGCCAAATACTGCTCATCACGGAATGCATCCGCTGCTTCCAGCAAAGCACGAGCTGCAAACGCGGTCGGTACGATCATTGGTGTCCCACGCGGCGCAAAGAAGTGGCGACTTTGCCAGTCAAAGTTGTATCCCCACGCAGCGCCGCGGTACCTGGGGACTTGCAAAGCGATAAGCGCGTCCAACAAGTCGCGTGCTTCGCTTTCCGTCTCAACTGTCTTTAGGCGCCGATAGTTTGCCAGGGCTGCTAATGCAAACAGAGCGATGCCCTTCGCATTCTTTTGTTGGGAAATGCCAGTTAGCGTGCGCAGGTAAATAGGAGAGCGCTTGATGAGTTGTGTCCAAAGCAGGCGTGCCGTTTGGGATCTTGCGAACGGGCTGGCTTGAAAAACTCGGCTGTTAAGAGCGTCGAACGGATCATGTCCGGCAAAATCGCGCGTGCGGCACCACTCGAGCAGATCATTGAATGCTTGTTCGGTGTTTGTTTCGCTCATGGAAACGGCGGGCAACGCCCGCCTCTAAACAATCGTGGCTCTTGCTGCTTGCTGCCTACTGCTTACTGCTTACTGGCAACGGATGTCTCGATTCGGCGCGGAGTCTCCACGAAGCTTTCGTGCCACAGTTCAAACATTAATAGCGTCCAGAGCAGCTTGCGATGATTTGCCGTTCCGCGCTCATGTTCATCCTCTAATTTCGTAACGTAATCAGAATTGAAAAAACCTGCGCGGCGTACGCGCTCCGGCGACAAAAGATCGCGGGCCAGCGGCCGCAGATTCTCTTTCAGCCATTTCGCTACCGGCACGCCGAAACCTTTTTTGCCACGGCGCGTCACAAATGGCGGCAGCACATCCGCGACCGCGCGCTTCAGAATGTATTTCGTCTTGCGTCCGCGCAGCTTGTAGTTTGCGGGCAACGAGGCGGCAAATTCCGCAACCCGCGGATCCAAGAAAGGCGCGCGCACCTCGAGCGAAACAGCCATGCTGGCGCGATCAACTTTTGTCAGAATGTCTTCTGCCAGGTAAAGCTGCGTGTCCAGGCTCTGCATCTGTTCGACAACATTCGACGACTCACACTCGAGCAACATTCGGCGCGCGTCTCGATAAATATCTCCGTCGGTTTCCCGCAACACTTCAGGAGTCAAAAGCGCTTCCTGCTGCTCGGGCGTAAATGAACCAAACCAAACGTGGTGGCGCGCAACGGCGTCATACTTCGCACCCGTGACAAAGCGCGCTGCCTTGTAATCAAGCGAAAGATTTTTGTCCTTAACCGGAAGCATCCCGATCAGCGGCTCGATTAAGCCCGATCTCACCAGCTGCGGAATGCGAGCATAGTTTTTCGCCCAACGATGACCGCGGTACGTCGGATAGCCCGCGAACAGCTCGTCACCCCCGTCGCCGCCGAGAGCAACCGTCACGTGCTTGCGCGTGAAGCGCGACAGCAAATAAGTAGGAACCAGTGAAGGATCACTAAACGGTTCGTCCATCCAGGAACCAATTTCGCCAACAAGGTTCGCCGCCAGGTTCGCGCTTAAACGCTCTTCATGGTGATCGGTGCCGAGAAACTTAGCCACCGCGCGCGCGTATTGCGATTCGTCGAAAGAAGATTCAGCAAACGAAATCGAAAACGTCTTCACCGGCTCGGACGAAGCACGCACGGCGAGAGCCGTGATCGACGACGAATCCACTCCTCCCGAAAGCAGTACGCCAAGAGGCACGTCCGAAACCAGGCGCATGCGAACGGAATCGGCGAGCAGTTCGCGCAAATGTTCAGCAGCTTCAACTTCGTTCGGAGGCGGCTGTTTAGTCTCGTAGCATAGGCGCCAATAGGATTGAGTTTTTATTTCGCCGTCTTCAAGCGTCAGCGTGTGTGCGGCGGGAAGTTTGTTAATGCCCTGGTAGATCGAAAGCGGCGCGGGCACATAATCGAATGAAAGATATTGGCGCAGGGCCTGGAGGTTAAGCGAACTCTTGACAGCCGGGTGGGCCAGCAAAACTTTTGGCTCGGACGCGAACAGCAACGTATTTTCAAAAACACCCCAATAGAGTGGCTTTTCACCAAACCGATCGCGCGCTATCAACAGCTTGCTCCGTTTCGCATCCCACAAAGCAAAGGCGAACATGCCATTGAGATGTTCCACGAGTGCCGAGCCATACTCCTCATAAAGATGCGGCAGCACTTCAGTGTCCGACTCACTACGAAATGAATGGCCCCGCTGCTCG
Source organism: bacterium (assembly GCA_040003695.1). Taxonomy (GTDB): domain Bacteria; phylum Acidobacteriota; class Blastocatellia; order Pyrinomonadales; family Pyrinomonadaceae; genus PSRF01. Next base: position 13,788 of record JBDUCB010000162.1, on the reverse strand, counting down.
AGACTGCGACGCAGTTCCCGGTAGTTGTAAATTTCGCCGTTAAGAATTACGGCAACACTCTTGTCTTCGTTAAAGGCGGGTTGATCGCCGGTAATCAGATCGATGATTGCCAGCCGTCGCATTCCCAGGGCAACACCGGTAGACACGAGCAAGCCTTCGCCATCGGGACCGCGATGGACCATGCGCTCGCACATTGCGTGCAGTAGATCCGCGGCGCCTTCCGCCGGCGGCGTGCGTGAATCAAGATTGGCCCAACCGGTTATGCCGCACATGAATTCGTAAATCGTAAATCGTGAATCGTGAATCGAGAATTCAAACGCCGAAAGTAACTTACCTGCGTCTGAGGCTCTGCGACAGCCTTGTGATCATTCGTCCTATGTCATCCAGTTCTCGGTCGAAATGTTCATACTCATCCCTGCCGAGATATCCCAGTCGACAAGCGATGACCAACTCGGTGTCCGCCTCGCTCGCAGACCCTTGTGATACTGATAAGAACTGCAAAAATTCTTTGGTTGAAGTTCGTGCAGCCCCTTCTGCAACATTCGCTGCGACGGACACTGCGGCCCGTCGAAGCTGTGAAGTTAACCCAAACTTTTCTTCTTTCGGAAAGCGTTCAGTAGCCTTATAAAGAGAAACTACAAATTCAATCGTTCCTTTCCAAAGATCCAACTTTTGATGAGGTCTCATCTAGACTCCTTTCAAAGCGGCTACTTTGGGTGAATTTTATCGATTCACGATTCACGATTTACGACTCACGATTTATGATCTACGTCTCCTGCGTAGCGAATCCAATTCGTTCCCGGACAGCGTAGATCCGTTTTGACTGCGACTCGTGGTAGGTGCGAACCAGCATCTCAGCCAGCAAGCCCATCAGGAAAAGTTGAATTCCCAGCACCAGCATGACCATCGCCATCACCGGCAAAGGCGTCTGAATGAAGTCGGCGTGATGAGGCCAGTCGGCAAACTTCATCAAGCAGGCGAACAAGGCGGAGAGCAGTGACACGCCAAACGTCAGCAGTCCGGCCCAACCAAAAAGATAAAGCGGTTTTGTTTGATACGAAGCCATGAACTTGATGGTAATCAGATCGAAGATGACTTTAATCGTGCGCGACAGTCCATATTTCGACTCGCCCATCGTGCGCGGATGATGTGTCACCGGAATTTCCGTGACGCGCGCGCCCGCCCAAGCGGCGTAGATCGGAATAAAGCGATGCATCTCGCCGTACAACTTCACATCTTCAAGCGATTCGCGGCGATATGCTTTTAATGAACAGCCATAATCATGAAGCGGCACGCCGCCAATCCAGGAGATCAGGCGATTGGCGATCATCGAAGGAATCTTGCGCGTAATGAGCGTATCCTGCCGGTGTTTACGCCAGCCGGAAACCACGTCATAGCCTTCATCCATTTTATGCAACAGTCGGATTATGTCGGCCGGATCGTTTTGCAGATCGGCGTCCATCGGAATTAGTACGTCGCCTTGCGCGGCATCAATGCCGGCGGCCATGGCGGCGGTCTGACCATAATTGCGTTTCAAAGCTACGACACGAACGCGATCGTCAACCCGAGCAATCTCGCGCAGCACACTCAAGCTGCCGTCACTCGAGCCATCGTCCACATAAATGATCTCAGCCGACCGGCCCAACGCTTTTAATGCTTCATCGAGCTTTGCATGCAACGGCAGAAGGTTTGGCTCTTCGTTGTAGACGGGCAGGAAAACGGAAACCTCCGGCTTGCCGCCGTTGATCGAAATAGCGGCATCATTTAGCAATGTCTCTTCTTCGTAAATTTTCATTTAAGCTGACAAATCAAATATCCGGTTGTTTAGAGGCGGGCGTTGCCCGCCGTTTCAATCCAGAAGATGCTGACCAACCATGAAAGGACAGACAAGAATGTCTGTCCTACAGCCGGCGCCCCACGCAGATGATCGACACGCCAAAAGGAAAATTCAAGTGGCGCAACAGAAAACGTTCGGCCCCAAAAAGTTTTCCCAGGAATCCGTTAAGCGCGCCGATCGTTATGTTGTTTTCGGAAGCTGGCCGTACACCGGTTACACGCATCAGCAGCCGGCCAAAAAATATTGGCGCAAAAAAACTAAGGTTCACATAACTCGCCCGCTCAATTTCAAAACCAGCTTTCCTTACTGCCTCTTTCAAACCAGCCATCGTATAACGGCGGCGATGATTGCTGATGTCGTCTTGCACGCCCCACAAAAACATAAATGCGGGCACAAACAGCACGGCCCTTCCGTCGGGTCGCAACACGCGCCGCATTTCTTTCAAACCGGAAACATCCTCATCAAGATGCTCAACCACATCAAGTCCGGTCACTAGATCAAACGAGTTGTTCTCGAATGGCAACGCTTCAGCCGCGCCTTGTTTCACCTGCTGCAAACCACGCAAGCGACAAAAATCGAGCGCCTCAGCAGAGACATCAACTCCCTCGGGCTTACCAAATTGCGAAAGCATTTCCAGATTTGCGCCCGTGCCACAGCCGACGTCCAAAATGTGTAGCGGCTCAGTCGTTGGGGAGTTGGACTTGAGTTCAATACAAACTCGCTGGAGAAAACTTTCGATAATTTTTCTGCGGCCGACGAACCACCAATGCGTTTCCTCGACCCGATGCATGATCAAGTAGGTGTGTTGCTGCATCTCGCGCGGCAGCGGCTTATCGATGATGTTTGTCGTTGACATTGGCGCAACGGCGGGCAGCGCCCGCCTCTAAACACGTTTTTGTATTGTAAGCCAAGTATGGTCGGAAGCTCAGGGTTGGGAAGGGGGCTTGCCCCCGCTACCTTTGTCTTGAAACCATTCGACAAAGCGCTGGATGCCCGCTTCAATCTGCGTCTGGGGGTTGTAATCAAGCAAGCGCCGTGCTTTCGTGACGTCCGCAAAAGTTTGCGGCACATCGCCAGGTTGCAGGGGCTGCTGATCGACTTTCGCTTTGGCGCCCAGTTCTTTTTCCAGCAACGCGATCAACTCGCGCAGCTCGACGGTGCGCGACTCGCCGAGATTGATCACTTCGTAATCGCTATCGTTATAAACAATCGAGGCGCGAACACCGGCAATGATGTCGTCGATGTAGGTGTAATCGCGTCGCGTCGTGCCGTCTCCAAAAACCGGGATTGGTTTTCCTTCTGTTATGAGCCGAGCAAACTTGTGAATCGCCAGATCAGGACGCTGGCGTGGACCATACACGGTGAAGAAGCGCAGGCAGACGCAACGAAGTCCGTACAAGTGCGAATAGGTATGACAAAGCAATTCGCAAGCAGCTTTCGTCGCCGCGTACGGCGAGATTGGCTGACGAATGGGATCCTCTTCGCTAAAAGGAACCTTAGCGTTGATTCCGTATACAGATGATGACGAGCCGAACACAAATTTGTTTATGTCGTGCACGCGCGCGAATTCCAGCAGGTTCAAGGTTCCGGTAACATTCGTTTCAGAATAGAGCAACGGCTGTTGCAGCGACGGGCGCACGCCGGCGCGTGCAGCTAAATGCACAATGCAAGCAAACTTGTCGCTGTCGAAAACTTTCTCCAGCGCGGCTTGATCACGAATATCGGTTTTGAAAAGTTGGTAATTCGGATTTTGTTCGTGTGCGCGCACATTCTCGCGCTTGATCGCCGGATCGTAGAAATCGTTGAAGTCATCGACGACCGTAATCTTCCATTCGCCCTCGGCCAACAAACGATCAACGAGGTGCGAACCAATGAATCCGGCGCCGCCGGTAATTAAGATGCTTTTCATTTGTATTAGTCAGTAGTCAGTAGTTAGTAGTCAGTTGTTAGTCGTAATCGACAACGAACAACTGACAACTAACGACTGACTACTTCGTGGCATAGATCCATAAATGCCAGCCCCAGCGCGCCGCAAGCTGCGATTCAGCGGAGCGTGGCAACAATCTTCCTACCAGCGGCAGCCAGCGCTTGTTAAAGAAATAGGTCTTGAAAGTCACTTTTGAAAAATCGCGAAACAGTTTGCCGGCATCGCGGCGCGAAAAAACTCGCGCCAACGGATTGCCGGCGCCATCAGTGTTCTGGTTCAAAAACTCTTCGTCTGCCAGATACGATTGCTTTTGCGTCCGCAATAGTCTGGCATGCTCCTCAAGTTTGTCGAGCGGTTCACCGGTAAGCTTATGGACCAGACCTACGCCCGTGTCCCACTTTAGCAATTGCGCGCCTGCTCGACGCAGCAGGGAAATGTTTACGCGATAGTTGTACGAATTGCGATGGTACAGCATGACAATCGCGCGCCCCCCCGGACGAAGCACGCGATGAATTTCTCGGATTGCTTTGGCGGTGTCAGGTGTGTGATGCAAAACGCCGTGCGAATAGACGATGTCAAAACTCTCGTCTGGAAAATCGAGATTCTCCGCATCTGCGGTTTCGAACGTGCCAGGAATATTAAACAGCTCAAAACGACGGCGTGCTAAATCAACCGCCGCCTCTGTCAGATCAACTCCCGTGTAGTCGGCGCCTGTTTTGGCAAACTGTGCGCCGTCGGTTCCCAGTCCACAACCAATCTCCAAAACTTTCAAACCGCGCGCGGCTTCAAAATTGGCCGCCGCTGGAATGTGCCATTCAGTCGCATAGCGGTGCGCTTCCACCAGCTCATAAAAGCGTCGCGTGCCGGGCTCGGCATCCGCAAACTTCACCCCGCATGGATTCGCCTGCCAGAAAGCACGCACGCGTTCCTTAAGATTTTGATTTGCGTCAGACATGAAAAGCCGTGGAAAGTTACGAGGCAAATGGATAAAAAGGAGTGTTGCGGAAAATCCAAAAGAACAAAACAACAACGAAGATGGTCCAAATGTATTTTGCTTCAAGTTTATTAGCTGGCAACATTTGCCCTCGGATCGCGGCATTGGTAAAGCGCACGAACGCATAGAGCAGAAACGGCAACGACAACACCAACAGCGGATTAAACTTGAACGCCGCCGCAATGTCGCCGTGCATCAATGCATGCATTCCTCGCGTGCTGCCACAACCGGGACAAGTAAAGCCGGTCAACGCGCGGAAAGGACAGACGGGGAAAAAGCCTGATTTGCCGGGGTCAAAAATGAAGAGATAGACTCCCGCAACTGCCAGAGTCAACCAGCTAAACACGGCCAACAGACGAGGATTTACCGTCTCAGCGAACATCACCAGACAGCTAAACTATCATGCGGGAATGTTTGGCGGGAAATGCGGCCTGTGTTCTTCGTAGTCGCGCTGCGCCGGCAGCGAGAACTCGGCGCAACGCAAATGCGAAGCATCAAGATTCTAGAACCAGCCCTTCTTGTTTTGGATATAAGTTCTAACAAATTCCTCGTCAGACTTTGTGAGGTAGATAATGCCCTCTACGATACCGATGATGCCGCCGGCACCGCAGGTCAATACTCCAATGACGAGTTGGATAATGCCCTCATTGGTGTAGCCTAGAATAAACTTGTGAACGCCCAAACCGCCGAGCAGTATGCCGCAGATGCCTGCGACAATTTTTTTATCAGCGCCCATCGCCTTCCAGTCGGTCATTGGTCCGGAAGAACCCTGATTAACCGACTGCATCGGCTGATAGCCGGCGGGTGAACTCATAGGCGCATTGCAGCTCGTGCAATACTGAGCGCTTTCATCATTTACGGCGCCGCATTTTGTGCAATATCTCGTCATTGACTTTGTTCTCTCCGGTTAACAAAACGTGATGTGTGATCCCGAAAGTCTCAGTGCCTCGGCGGCAATCGCACACAGCAGTCGAATGAAACAGTTGGGAACCCGAGCGCTTATCTGCTACCTAGTGCTCCCAATCCGATACCCAAAAGCGTTAGCAGCAGATAGATCAAACCGACCGCAAGACCGATTCCTATTGAAATAAAACTGAAGAGTTTGGCTTTCTTCGCGGCATCAACTGCTCCGGCAATATCTCCGGAAGCAACTTTGCCGTTTACCTGCGCAGCAAAAATCACGGCGACAATTCCCAGTGGCCAACAGCAGAAAATGGAAATGATCGCAGGCACAAGATAGTTTGACACGTTAGCCGGCGCATCTGTTGGCGGCGGCGGTGGCATCCACTGTTGAGACATCTATTGGTTTCTCCTGAGTAGCGTATTGATAAAAACTGTGTAGCTGAATGCTTAAATTTCAGACTCCCGATCCGTAGCTACCGGGCCCGCCGCCAAAGTTCTGTGGCGCTGGCGGTGCTGCGTTGGTGCCTTTGCGTTTTTCAAAGATAGCAGTTGCAATCACGCCACCGAGAGTTGCCAGCAGAGCGACAATCACTGCGCCAACAATGCTGCCGATAATCATGAGAATCGATCCAGAAAAGGGCAGGTGAACGCCGCTGCGGTCCAACTGCTCTTGCATGGTTACCATTCCCCACAATAGCGCGATGGGGAGATAAATGACGACGTAGATGATTCCGCCGATGACTCCGGCCAGACCACCGACCATTGCGCCTTCACCCATTTGAACGGGCACAGGAGATTTGCGTATGTATAGAAACGCCGCTAATCCTCCGCCCAGGATGCTCCAAATACAGCAACATAGGCTGACAATAGGAATTAACGAATGAATTGCCGAGAGTACTCCTACGATCAATCCACCCAGAAGTGCTGGCTTAAGTTTGTTATTCATTAGTCTGCTCAGAGATTCAGGCTGGAAAAAGCCGGACAAACAATAAAGAATCGGATGGTCTTAGAACGCCCTGCATAACTAACAAAGCAGACTAAGAATGTCAATAAAATTGCACGATTTTGTTCTGCGATGAGAGTTTGACTGCAGGCCAAACCGACAAGAGTAGTTCGCCAATCTCGCTTGGGCTGTGCACTCGACAAACTAAACTTTGTCGGACATTATTCTTTATATGTACGAGTTTGCGGTCACTCCAGCGGTTACCAGCATTCGTCGCCGGGGCGTCGAAATAGCGGACGTTTCGCCACAAAGTCTTGGGTTTGAATTGGAACTCGAATCGGGCGACCGAATCATAAAGGTTAACGGCCGTCCCATTCGCGACTACCTCGACTTTCGTTTTCAGACCTCAGGTGAAACAGAGCTGATGATCGAAGTGCGCAAGGCGAGCGGTGAGGACTGGGAATTACAGATCGAAAGAAGCGAAGACGAAGACTTCGGGCTTAGTTTTGAGCCAATTGTCCCGCGCCAGTGTGCCAATGAATGCATTTTCTGTTTCTGCAAAGGCAATCCCGAAGACGCACGTCCTTCGCTCTTCATTCGCGACGAGGATGTGCGGCTGTCGTTTCTTTACGGCAATTACACCACGCTGACATCGCTCACTGACGATGAAATGCGGCGCATCATCGAGCAGGGTCTGACGCCGCAGTACGTTTCCATCCACGCGACTGATCTGGCGGTGCGTGCCATTCTGCTGGGCGTGGACGAACGGCGCGCAGATATTCGCGGCAAGATGAAGAAACTGCTGGACGCGGGTATTGAGATTCACGCCCAAGTCGTACTTTGTCCGGGAATCAATGATGGCGAAATACTCGAAAAGACTATTCGCGATCTCGCGGCAGACTATCCACGCCTCTCGAGTCTTGCAATCGTTCCCTTGGGTCTGACGCGCTATAACACAGATGCGAGACTAACCGCAGTGACGCCTGAGTTCTGCCGGCAAACAATTGATCAGGTCACCAGGTTGCAACGTGAGCTGCGAAAAAGTTTGGGAACTAACTTCGCATTCCTTGGTGACGAGATTTATTTGCGTGCCGGTGTGGCCGTACCTTCGCGTGCGCACTATGGTGACCTTCCTCAAATTGAAGATGGAGTGGGGATGGTGCGGTCGTTCAATAATGATTTCGCAGCGCTGGCGAAACGCGTCGCGCGCCGCAGTCTACCTGAGCCGCAAAGACTTAATGGCACCGTTCTTACCGGAACACTGTTTGCGCCGGAACTACAGAGGCTCATTGAAGACTTGAACGAGCGTTTTGGATCTCAACTGAAAGTCGAAGCCGTTGCCAACAACTATTTCGGTGGCGATGTTTCGGTAGCCGGGTTGCTTACCGGCGGAGATTTCGTGAGCGTGCGCTCTCGCATTCGTGGTGACTTCGCAATCGTTCCCAAAACCACAATGAAAAGCGATCAGGAGATCATGCTCGACGGCATGACGCTGGAAGAGTTAACAAGCAAACTCGGCCTTCCCGTGTACCCGCTCGATTTGAAGTCGTTCGGCCAATTCGTTTTTCAACAGAATTGATTCCAGGTCAGTAATGACTGCCACGGCCCAGCCAACCTCAGCCACATCAGCGCAGCCGAAGATTCTCGACGTCGGCTGCGGCCAAAATAAGTATCCCGGCGCAGTCGGTATCGATTCAAATCCGCGCGCCAATGCCGATGTCATTCACGATCTTGGCGTGCTGCCTTATCCGTTCGCCGATAACGAATTTGATGAGATCATCTGCCGTCATGTCATCGAACATGTTCCCGATGTTATGGCGTTTGTGAGCGAACTGCACCGCATTACCAGACCAGGCGGCCGCATCAAAGTGGTTACGCCTCACTGCACAAACCCCGACTGGGCCACTGATCCGACTCATCGAAACCATTTCAACAGCTATTCATTTACCTGCTTCATGCCAGACCGTACGCCTTTTCCTTTCTACACTACCGTCGAGCTGCGACCAGTAAGCACGTATGTTTCGCTGGCAAATCTTTGGCGGGCAGTAGGCCTCGAGTGGATCACCAATCTCGATCGGCATTCACAGGCGTTTCGGTTCACGCGAAAATTTTGGGAGTTTTACCTGTCGTCGATTTGCCGCGGCAAGGAACTTAGATTCGAGTTTGAAGTCATCAAGAATTAATTGCGGGAAGTACGAGGTGTGAATAGATGAGAATGGCCCGTCAGCTTTGAGTGCTGACGGGCCGTTTGGGTGAAGACAAACTTCTAAAAACAGAAGCTTATCGATTCGTTTAGAAGAGGAACTTGATCTGATAGCGAATTACACGTCCTCCGCCATCCGCGAACTCCGGATGGAGAAAGCGTTTGGCAGTCGAAGTAATCGTGCTTGCCGCGATGCCCTGGGCTCCCGGCGAAAACGGACTAATACTTCCCTGACCATATTGCGGATGGTTGAAGATGTTGTAGAACTCCGTGCGGAATTCTAAGTGTTTATTTTCCGTTATACTGATCCGTTTCAGGATGTTCATGTTCCAGTTGTTCGTGCCTGGTGTACGCAGCGTGTTGCGTCCCAAGTTGCCGCGACCGGTTCCGGCAAGAACGCCGATATACCTTGCTTGGATGGGGAGGATACACTGGCCGCCCGCTTCGGGATTTGTATAGTAGGTAGCACCAACCGCAACAGGCTGACCGAAAAAGACTAAATTGCACGGATTGACGGTGGCAGTTGCCACTGCTGGTACAGCGCGAACGCCCGCGTCACCCAAAGGGTTATAGATGGGCCGGTCGAGGTTGCCACCAACACTATCGGCATCCTGACCGTTAACAACCGTAAGCGGTACACCACTCTCCCACGTTGTCACGCCAGAAAGCTCCCATCCGCCTAAGACTCGTCCGAGGGGACCTCGCTGTTCCTTCTTCCAGGGCAGCGAATAGACGTAAGTGAGCGAAGCCCGATGAGTCCGATCAAAGAACGAGACTGCGCGATCTGCTGCCTGACCACCAAGTATTGATGGGAAAGCCGCCTGCTGCGGAAGGTTTGTCGCGGTGACACCGAACACCTCGCTCGCATTATCAATCAACCTCGAGTAGGTGTAGGCACCGGTCGCCATAAGGCCCTTAGAGAACCGGCGCGTGACCAGCAGTTGGCCGGAATGATAAATCGAAGACCCGCCATTAGTGCGGATCAAACGCGAGCCTTGCAGATTGTCAAGACGCCCTGACAGCGGACAGGCCGAACCTGTCGGATACCTGGACGTGGCTTGCGCCGCAGTCACTGTCCCGCCCACCGTGCAGGTCGTCGGGAAGCCGAAGCCTGTTGGCGTAATGCGTTGAATGCCTGGCAAGAATGCGCTGGCGGCTGCAGGCACTGATGGATTCAAGTCTTCATTAAGGTAAAGCTTGGTTCCTTTTGTCCCAACATACGAAATGTCAACAACCAGGTCCCATGGCAACGCTCGCTGAATTCCCAGTGACCATTTCTGGTAATAAGGATTCACCAGGTTCTTAATGACAAGCGTTTGCGAGTCGAGCGGCGACAAAGGACGCGACACCGTTGGCAATGAACCGGTGAGATTTGCAAGTCCTCTGGGCGCCGTTCCGGCAACCACTATCGACGATACGTTTGTGGCCACTACGTTTGGTGACGAGGTGGCGGCATTCGATGCGATATTGTTGAAGAACGAGTCATAGCCGATCTGGTATCCAGCCCGTATGACAGATTGTTGATCGCCAAAGAACTGGCCCAGGAACCCATTCTTGAATGAAGGGGAATAGGCCAACCCGATCGTGGGGCCGAAATTGTTGTTATCGTGGCTGGCTTGATTCGGCTTATTGTAGGGGCCGTCAAGCGTGGCCGGGTCCAGATTGAAGAGTCCCGTAAACACCGAGGTTCTGAGGGTGTTTATCGGTTGGCCAAAATTCTCGTAGCGCAGGCCCAGCGTGAGCGTCAACGCTTGAGTGGCCTTCCAGCGATCCTGGAAGAAGTAAGCTTGCCTCGTCAGAAACGGATAATATCTGGGACTGCCAAAGTCGATACGCGCGCCACCACCGGACCCGCCAAAGTTATCGACAAAATTTGCAAAGCCAGTGAATCCGCCACCGCTGGCAAAAGTTAGTAGCCCGCGCTCCACGATCGGGGCAAATTGTCTCGACCGTTGGACCAGCACGTCGCCACCAAAACGAAAGGTATGGTTACCTCGAACGTAAGTCATCGTATCCTGAACCAGATAGTTGTTAGCAACTCGCCCCTGCGGGAGATTAGTTTGGATGCCAATGTCACTTAACTGCGAGATGGAATAAACCGGGAGAGTCTTACCGAGGGGATTAGACGGGTCAACGGGAAAGAACAGGTTGATCCGGTTGTACGCCACTCGTAACTCATTAGTCATGGTTGCAGAGAAAATGTGCGTTTCAGCAAGCTGGACGTTTTGATATTGATCGGTCTCAGTTGTTTCAAACCCAGGAAACTGCGCGGTCGCCAGCAGCGAATCGAAATCCCTCAAGTATCGTCCCGATAGCTGATCATTTTCGCTTATCTTGTGATCGATGCGAATGCCCATCTGACGATCCTTGTAGAAAACCGGCAACGAGAAAAAACCTGTACCAAACTGTACGTCCGGCCGGCCGGAACCCAAGGCGATGTTGAATAGACTTGCCGTGCCTACAACGGGACCGATAGCGTTAAGGTAGGTATCAACTCTGGGGTTAGCGCCGACCGGAAACAATGTTCGCAATGTTGCTATGCCTGCGGCTGAAGGAACCGTACGACCAAAGCTGCCGCTTGAGAGCTGACGTTCCTCCTGATAGGTACCGAAGAAAAATGTGCGGTTGTGTTTAATGGGTCCGCCAAACGTTCCTGAAAAGTATTGATCCGTACCCGCTGGTGGATGGCCGTTACGGTATTTGACTGATGCCGTATCCAAAGATTGCGTATTGGTGAGGGCATCGTCTCGTGTGGAGTCGAGAAGGTAAGAAAGAGTCCCGTGGTAGCCATTGGTACCGGACTTGGTGATGACGTTGACTACCGCGCCTCCCGCTCGGCCAAACTCCGCGTCGTAGTTTGAGGTTTGTACTGACACCTCCTGAATGGCATCGGGATTAGTGATCTGGAAGGCCTGGCCCGCAACCGAGATGTCATTGTTCTCAGTGCCGTCAATGAGAAAGTTGTTAGAGCGGCCGCGCGAACCATTCACAGAGAAGGTTCCCACACCAAAACCATATCGGTTGGAGGAAACGCCTGGAAGTGTCAGGGCCAGTGCAACTGGGTTGCGTCCGGAAACCGGCAACTCAGTTATTCTTCGTTCGTCAATATTGCCGCCACGAACCGGGGCTTCTGTTTGCAGCAGGGCGCCGGCATCGGCAGAGACGTCAATGGTGACATTCTGACCGGCCGGTGACAACGTAGCGCCAATATCAGCGATCTGATTCGCCTTAACCTCGACGTTGGTCTTGGTGACTTCTCCGAAGCCAGCAGCCGTAATCTTGATTGAGTAAATCCCAAGATCGACCGCGTCAAAGCGATATATTCCGTCGTCGTTTGTGGTTGCGGTTCGCTCTACTCCGGTCGCTGTATTTTGCAGTAAGACATTGGCGTTTCCGATCACAGCTCCATTCACGTCAGCGACGGTGCCAGTTACCGTACCGCGGCTAGTTTGAGCCAGGGAAGTGACGACGCAGATCAGTGCCAGGGCGACCGCAGTTAATAGTCGGCTTCTCATCTTATTTAATTCTCCTTCTTTTCTTCGAGAATCCTTAGGCAGGGCGCGCGTTTGTTATCAGCGTCTTGATCCCAAATCACACAGGGGTTCATCGTTAAATCTTAAAGACGTCGTTGACACGCTTTCGCAATCATTGTGCCGTGATTTTGGCGGGCGGTGCGTTCATGGTAACCCAAGCTTGCTCAGTTACTTGCCCCTGCAAGGAATCGCCTCAGGAGGGGTGGCTCATCCATGAATTTGCAAACCTCTTGAAGATTTTGGATCGAATCTATTCTTAAGCAGCGAGAAATCACTGCGTGTTCGTCAGTTCATTAAGAGCAAGTCGAGGTATCGAGGATCAAAATTCGTGGAAAACTTTTACCGTCAACCCGGTGGCGTGTGGATTAAATCATCGCGCACAAAGCCTAGATTGAGTCGCGATAGCTTTCTTCATACTCCATCGCGCCGACGACATTGCCTTCCGTGTCTTCGAAAAAGATGAGGGTGCCCACAGCAGGAATATGAAACTTGGGCATCGCGATTTTGCCGCCGTTCGCCTCCACGGCTTTAATGGTTTCGTCGATCGAATCAACGCCGAGGGTGCATTCGAAGCCAAACATCGGTTTGCCGGCGACAACTTCACGGCGGCCCTGGAGCGCACCATGTACACCCGGGTTTTCGTCAGTTCCGGTTTTGATAAGAAAGAATCCGGGTGGGCCCCAGGTGGTAAACTGCCAACCGAAAGCCTGCTCATAAAATTTTCGCGCGCGATCAACGTCGTCGGCATGAACTGCAAAGTGTTTTAGATTATTAGGCATGAGCGTCAATCCCTTTCAGCAAACTGCGCGGTGCTAATATCACTATTTCTCTCAAGGTGCAATTAATACACTCGGCAATGTAGGACAAGCTTTCCAGCCTGTCATTTGTCTACGAGCGACAGACAAGTTGTCCTACGCGCCCCGAGAAAATCTTGTGACCCTCAGAAAGAAAGTTGTACGATTGGCGCGCCCAATGAACCTTGCTGAATTCTGACAACCATTAGAAGGAGACTCGTTCATGCTGATCAGAAATCGCATTTTTGCATTATTACTGCTGTTAGCAACCGTCGCTACGGTAAGTTACGCCGACCAACCGCGCATGTTCGCCGCCCGTACCAACCTGCAACAAGCGCGCGCACAATTGCAGTCGGCGCTGCGCAATAAAGGCGGGCATCGCGCGCAAGCGATCGCATATGTCAACTCCGCGATTTCGGAAATCAATGAAGGCATACGCTTCGATCGCCGGCACAATCATGCGCTGCTCGCGAAGCTCGCAACGTCACCCGATCAGCCGCACATGCAACGCGCTCTTGACCTGTTAAGAGACGCGAAGAGCAATCTTGAAGCAGCCACTACAGACAAGGGCGTCATCGCCAAAGAGCAATTGGCTACGTAAACAACACGGCGACCACTTATGCAGGAACCGTACACTTCACATCGACGGACAGC
>JBDUCB010000431.1:0-8047 GCA_040003695.1 bacterium | reverse complement strand
TTCCCAATGACTCGCCGCAACAACTGCGCAAACGTCGCCCGCACGCGTTCGCCAGTTTCCATTACTTCCGCATGGTTGATTGGTTGTTCACTGATGCCGGCGGCCATGTTTGTGATGCAGGAAATGCCAAGCACCTTAATGCCCATCTGCCGAGCAACGATCGCTTCGGGGACGGTGCTCATGCCCACCGCATCGGCGCCAGCGGCGCGCAGCATATGTATCTCGGCCGGCGTTTCGTAACTGGGGCCGGCCAGGCCCGCGTAAATGCCGCGCCGAAGCGTAACCCCCAATTCGCGCGCTTCATCAATTGCGAGTTCCTGCAACTCACGCGAGTAAACCTCAGTCATGTCAGGAAAACGTGGACCAAAACGCTCGTCATTCGGGCCGCGCAACGGATTCACTCCCATCAGGTTGAGATGATCGCTAATCACCATCAGCCCGCCCTGATTGAGTTGCACATTAACTCCGCCCGACGCATTCGTCAGTATCAAGGTATCGATGCCCAGCAGCTTGAAAGTTCTGATGGGAAACGTTACTTGCTCGAGCGAATAGCCCTCATAAAAGTGAACCCGACCCTGCATCGCCAGGACATTGTTCTGTTCGACTTTGCCAATTACCAAACGGCCGGCGTGGCCCTGCGCGGTTGAAGCCGCGAACCCCGGAATCTCCTGATAAGAAACGGCCACTGCATCTGTAAACTCATCCGCAAAGCCGCCCAGCCCGCTGCCCAACACAAGCGCGATGCGACACTTTTCGCTGCTGCGCGCGCGAATAGTACTTGCCGCGCGCTCGGCACGCGCATACAGATCCGTTTGGGCCATCTCAGACACTTTACTACTCATAGGTTTCACTTATTAAACTGCGCGTGCGTTTATTTCTCCTTTTGATAAGGAATGCCCAGGGACTGCGGCGGTCGCGACGAGCCGATGAAGCCGGCGAGCACAATGATTGTCAAAAGGTAGGGGACCATTTGAATGAACTGGATGGGAATATCATCGCCGGGAGCTTGTCGCAGCAACGTCGCAAAGAACGCCGGCAGTTTGATCGCGCCCTGCATCTGAATTGAAATAGCTTCGGTCAAACCAAATAACAGACACGCCAGCAACGTCTGCAGCGGTCTCCACTTGCCAAAGATCAGCGCCGCCAAAGCAATAAAGCCGCGTCCAGAGGTCATGTTTCGCGTAAAGAGCGACGACTGTCCAATTGAAAGGTACGCCCCGCCAATACCCGCCAGCAATCCTGAAAGTAACACACCGCTATATTGAATGCGCGACACGTTGACGCCGGCAGCATCTGCAGCCTCGGGATTCTCACCGACGGATCTCAATCGCAACCCGAAGGGGGTTTTATTAAGAACGTACCAACTGAGTGGTACCAGCGCGAACGCAATCACGATGGGCGTCCAGGGAATAAGATGTTCCTTCGCAATCTGTGGTGTAGAGCCGGAAGAGAGAAAGAAAGCCCCACTTAAGAAGGCCGGCAGGCCGAGCATCAGGATATTGATTGCCGTGCCGGTGACAACCTGATCAGCCTTGTGGCGGATCGAGGCAATGGCATGAATGCCCGCGATCAACATTCCAGCGCCCATGCCCGCGATCAGGCCAACGAAAGGATTGCCCGCTGCGTAAGTCACAGCCGCAGCAGTGAACGCGCCTGCCAACATCATTCCTTCCAGGGCAATATTGATGATGCCGGCGCGCTCAGAAAACATTCCACCCAGCGCTGCCAGGATTAATGGAGTGGAAAGCCGTATGGTGGACCAAATCAGAGCTATTGTGAAAATCTCTGCCATCGATTTACACCTTTGAGCGCCGCAGTAAACCAAATCGTCCGAGCGAACCTCGGAAGAATGCTTCTGCAGCGACAAACAAAATGATCATGCCCTGCAACACCTGCACGATGTCTTTCGTGACATGTTGCGAGAAGCCATCGACGTGGATGCCGCCGCGTTGCAAAATTGCGAAAAGCAGCGCCGCGAATAACACGCCCAACGGGTGGTTGCGACCAAGCAATGCCACCGCAATACCGGTAAAACCATAATTATCGGAAAAGCCGTCGTAGTAACGATAACGGTAACCGAGCACCTCGTTGATACCGACCATCCCCGCGAGCGATCCCGAAATCGTCATTGCAATTATGATCTGCTTGCGAATCGAGATGCCACCGTATTCAGCCGCCGTCGGATTCGACCCCGTAGCACGCAACTCGTAACCCCATTTTGTGCGCCAAAGAAATAGATAGACGAGCACGCAACAAACTAACGCCAGAATGAATGCCAGATTAAGCGGAATGCGCTCGGGAAACCCCGGCAGGAATTTTCCAATGCGCGCGATGTGTGCGCCGCCACCGATCTCGGAACTTTCCATAATCGGATCGCCCGGCGTTTTGTAGTGATACTGAATAAAGTAACTCACCAGCGCGACTGCGATGAAGTTCAACATGATGGTATTGATGACTTCATGCGAACCGAAACGCGCTTTCAAGACCCCGGGGATCGCGCCCCATACACCGCCGGCAATAATCGCGGCCAGAAAGCAAAGCGGCAGAAGTATCCAGGCGGAAAGGTGCGCTAACGTTATCCCGACCGAGGCCGTCGCAAACGCTGCCACATACAACTGCCCTTCCGCGCCGATGTTGAGCAAGCCGCAGCGTAAGGCGACGAGCACAGCGAGACCGGTAAAGATGAGCGGCGTCGCATAGAAAAGTGTGTAGCCAATGCCATCGGGCCACGACAACGCGCTGCCGATCAAGAGTCTGTAGGCAACTATGGGATCGTCGCCAATGATCAGAATCAGGACTCCGCCGATGATGAAAGCCGCAATGACGGCGATCAGTGGAAATAACAATTCACGCAAAAGTTTCATCTGAAATTGATCTTTGTGATTTGTCTTCGGTCTTTGGTCTTTGGTTTTTGGTCTTGGGCCTTTGAAGAAATGCGAGCTTAGACCTACACATCAAAGACCAAAATCCTAAGACCAAAGACCAGTCCTACGACCAAAGTCCTAAAACCAAAAACAAAATGCAAATCAGCAATCCGTAATCAGCAATCCGCATTCGGCTCAATGTCCGCCCGTCATCAACAAACCAATCTCTTCAATTGTGGCAACTTTTGGATCCACATCGCCGACGATGCGGCCCTCGTGAATGATCAGCAAGCGATCCGCAAGCGCGGTCACTTCTTCAAGCTCAGCCGAGACGAGCAGCACGGCACAACCAGCATCCCGCAAAGCAACGAGCTTGCGGTGAATAAACTCAATGGCACCGATGTCGACACCACGCGTCGGCTGTGAAACAAGCAACAGCTTCGGATGCAGATCAAACTCGCGACCGATAATCAACTTCTGCTGGTTCCCGCCCGACAGCGAGCGCGCCGGCAAATCCTGATTAGCCGGCCGCACATCGAAGCCTTTGATTATTTCGTTTGCGCGCTTGCGAATCGCCTGGTTGTCGAGAAACACACCGGCCGTAGAAACAATCGGCTTGCGGTAGTGCACGCCTAAAATTGAATTCTCGGCCAGACTAAAATCGAGTAGCAGGCCGCGGCGATGGCGGTCTTCGGGGATATGCGCAATGCCAAGCTCGCGACGCGCACGTGCATTCAATTGCGTAATATTCCGATCTTCTAACTCAATTTCGCCGCTGATATGCGCTGCGGGTACGAGCCCGGCGAGCGCCTCAATCAACTCAGTCTGGCCATTGCCCTCAACGCCCGCTATTCCTAGAATCTCCCCCTTGCGCACTTCAAACGAAACATCATTCACACGCTTGGTTCCATCGGCGCTCGACACGGAAAGATTTCTGACAGTCAATTCCGTTGTGCCAACGTCCGGCTCTGGCTTCTCGACCCGTAGTAAGACTTCACGGCCAACCATCAATCGCGCCAGTTCCGCGGCGTTTGTTTCTTTCGTCTGCAAGCTACCAACGACGCGACCATCGCGCATGACAGTCACCTCATCCGATATGGCAAGAACTTCAGAAAGTTTGTGCGTGATGATCACGACGGTCTTTCCCTGCTGACGCATGCCGCGCAGGATGGCGAAAAACTCGTCAACCTCCTGCGGCGTGAGCACCGCGGTGGGTTCATCGAGAATCAACACTCGCGCATGACGATACAAAGCTTTCAACAGCTCGACGCGCTGCTGTTGTCCCACTGACAGGTGCTCGATAACTGCGTGTGGATTGACGGCAAGCTTAAATTCTTCCGAAAGCTTTCGAATGTCGGTGGACGCTTTGTTGAGATCGAGCGCAACTTCGCTGCCCGGCTCTGCGCCCAGCACGATGTTTTCCGCAACGGTCATCGTGCCAACGAGCATAAAGTGCTGGTGGACCATGCCAATGCCGAGCGCAATAGCATCATGAGGACTGGTAATTTCTCTGGCTTGACCATCAACAACAATCTCGCCGCTGTCGGCTTTGTAAAAGCCGTAAGCAATCCGCATCGCGGTTGATTTGCCCGCGCCGTTCTCGCCAACAATGGCATGAATAGTACCCGGCTTGACGACAATATTTACGCTATCGTTGGCGAGGACGTCGCCGAAGCGTTTCGTTATGTTTCTTAATTCAAGCACTGTCAGTTGTCAGTGGTCAGTTGTTAGTTGTTAGTTGTTAATGTTAATTCTTGGCCAATTGAAGACGACCGTCCCTACCAATTGATTTCAGATAGGCGTTTAGTCTTGGGCCAAGTTCATCAATAAGCGGCTTTAGATCATTGATCTGTTTGGCGCTCAGCAGATCGCGTCTGAAGGCACGTCTTAACCAGTGCTTAGTCTCGTTCTAGGAGCCTCTGGCAATTCGCACGAAGCGTTTATTGTCGAGGAAGGTACGGCGACCGGTCCCTTCTGCAATGTTGGCCCCAATGCTATCAACAGATCTAACAAGTTGTTTGCCGACGGTGTCTCGCGCGAAGGGGCTCCACGCAAGCACTACCATCCAAATCAAGTCGGAAAGTTCTTCCGAAAGCTTATACACCCTTAAATTCTCAAAATTGGTCCTGGCCATAATGAGTCTCCTAAGGGTGAAACAAGCAACTGACTACTGACTACTGACTACTAACCGGCTAATTAGCCATCAGATCTACCACCTTGATTTCGCCGCCCATGATCTTCTTCTTCGCTTCTTCGACTTGTTGAATCATTTCCGGGGTGACGAGGTCCTTGTTATTTTCATCCATCGCATAGCCCACGCCGTCCTCGTTCAGCCCGTAAACATGAAAACCAGCTTTGAATTGCCCGTTCACGACGTCCTGGACGATTGCATAGACTGCATTGTCCACACGTTTGACCATACTTGTAAGGACAAAGCCCGGCTTAACCATGTTTTGATTCGCATCGACGCCGATAACAAAATGCGTCGCGCGGCCATCTTGTTTGCCGGCCTGTTCGACTGCATCAAACGCGCCCAATCCGGAATTACCGGCGGCAGTAAAGATCACATCAGCGCCTTTGCCAATCTGCGCGAGTGCTAATTCTTTTCCCTTGCCGGGATTGTTCCAGGCCGCATCAGTGACACCCACATAGTTTGCTATTACGCGAATGTTAGGATTGACCGCGCGCGCGCCTTCCTCGTAGCCACCTTTGAAGCGGTGAATCAAACCGATATCCATCCCGCCAAGAAAACCAATCGTCCCCGTCTTGCTGGTCTTTGCCGCAAGCATGCCTACGAGGTATGAACCTTCGTGTTCCTTGAACACAAGCGAGGCAACATTGGGAAGCTCACTTACGCCGTCAACGATCGCGAAATGAATGTTGGGGTAATCCTTCGCCACGCGTTCCATGATGGGCGCCTGCGCAAAGCCGACACCAATGATCAGATCGTAGCCACGTTCGGCAAATGCGCGCATAGCCGGCTCAATCGAAGTTGGATTGCCGGGCTCGATATCGCGCAACACGATGTTCAGCGCGGGCTTGCCGCAGTTTGTTCCGTCGGGCCAATTACCAGTCTCTGCGCACTTCACACCCGCAAAAGCCGCGGCGTTGAACGAACGATCGTCCTTTCCACCAATATCGAAAACGATGCCGACGTGAACCTTGGACTTGTCGTCGGCGGCATAATTCGCGCGGTTGCAGGCGGAACCGAACGCCGCAAGCAATAACAACAGCGAAACCATGGACCAAACGGCGTACTTCATTCGTTGATTACTTCCTTCACCAGGACTAATTCTTCCAAAGGCGCGTCGCCGATTTCGTAAGCGGCTTGAATTGATTGTACCGCCACCCTGGCCTTTGCTTCGTCGCGACAGTAGACAGTGCCGATAGTGGCACCGGCACTAATGCGCTCCCCAATTTTAACATCTGTAACTAAACCGACTGTTGGATCTATCTCGTCGTCGATGCGCACGCGTCCCCCACCGATTGCCGCAATGGCATGACCGATGTCGGTCGTATTAACTTTGGTAACGAAGCCTGAACGCGGCGATTCTACCTTAAACGAATCAGTCACCAAAGGAAGAAACTTAGCAGGCTCATCGCAGACACGCGCGTTACCACCTTGCTCCGCAACGTTCTGGCGAAAACTTTCGAGCGCCTTGCCCGACGACAATGTATTTTTGAGTCGTTCGCGAGCGGCGTTCAACGACTCGTCGACGTGCGACAGCACCAGCATGTGCGCGGACAGCTCAATCGAAAGATCCAGAACCGGACGCGCTCTGTCATCAACTTCGCCGCGCAAAAGCTCGATGCATTCTTTCACTTCAAGCGAATTCCCCACGGCACGTCCCAGTGGCTGGTTCATATCGGTAAGTAAAGCCCGTGTGCGAATGCCGCAATAATTTCCGGTTTTCACTAGCGCATGGGCCAGCGCTTCGGCGCGCTCTTCATTTCTCATGAATGCGCCGGAACCAACTTTTACGTCGATGACCATTGCATCCAGTCCAGCCGCTCCTTTTTTCGAAATTATCGAGGCCACGATCAGCGGAATTGCTTCCACTGTAGCGGTTGCGTCGCGCAACGCATACATCTTCTTGTCAGCCGGCGCGAGCTCAGCAGTTTGGCCGGACATGGCGTAGCCAACCGTTTCCAGAACGTTTTCGAATTCTGACGCGCTGAGATTCACGCGATATCCGGGAATAGATTCCAGTTTGTCGAGCGTGCCGCCGGTATGGCCCAGCCCGCGGCCCGAGATCATTGGCACGCAAACTCCGCAGGCAGCAACCATCGGCGCGATCAGCAACGAGGTCTTGTCCCCGACGCCACCGGTCGAATGTTTATCCGCTTTGGGTTTTGCGATGGACGAAAAGTCGAGAATGTTTCCGGAGCGCAGCATGGCTTCGGTGAGGTTTGATTGTTCAGCCTCGTTCATGCCGTTGAGATAGATGGCCATCAACAGAGCGCTGATTTGATAGTCGGCGATCGTCCCGCGCGCTACGCCATCGATAAAGTAAACAATTTCTTCGCGCGAAAGCTGCGCGCCGTCGCGTTTTTTACGAATGACGTCCTGCGGTCTCAATCGTTTCCTCTTATTTTACGGTAACGCAAACTGTTAGTTTGCGATCATTGTTCGGCAGCACGTTGGTTGAGTATGCCGCTCACCATCGCAAACCTAACAGTTTGCGTTACCATTGACCCTAAAGTTTGCGCTACAACTGAATTAGCACAACCGCCTGTGCCGAAACAGCCAGTCCCTGGCCCACCGCATCAACTCCTTCGCCGCTTTTTGCTTTCACACTTACGCATGAGACATCGATGACTAGGACTTCGGCTATGCGTTCGCGCATCGACAGAATGTATGGCCGCAAATGCGGGGCTTCGAGCATGATCGTGGCGTCTACGTTTACGATGTGAATGTTACGTTCATGGGCCAGCCAGACCACGCGCGAGAGAAGCTGCACGCTGTGCGCGTCCTTCCATTGCGGATCGCTATCCGGAAAATGCATTCCAAGATCGCCTTCACACAACGCGCCCAGGATGGCATCGCTAATTGCGTGCAGCAAAGCGTCCGCATCTGAATGCCCTTCGCCGCCGCGATCTGAGGCGATGTGCACTCCGCCCAGCATGAGCGGCCGCCCCTGGACCAGTCGATGCGTGTCGCTGCCGATGCCAATTCTGAACAT
>JBDUCB010000164.1:0-8057 GCA_040003695.1 bacterium | reverse complement strand
CGCGAGCTGGATAACATTGGCTTGCTGGTTGATTTTGTGGAGCTGAAGGCAGCGGCCGATGAAGTGGTCCAATACCTGGACCATCGAAACATCAACGAACTCGATCCCTTTGTTGAGTTGCAACCTTCAGCGGAAAATCTAGCGAAGTATGTTTTGGAGCGGGTGGCTGCTAAAGTTGGCGACGAGCGCGTGCAGATTTATAAAGTGAGATGCTTTGAGACGCCGACAAGCGTCGCCACGTACGAAATTCAGTAGGCCGACACAGGAGCAGACGGCAGGAGTAGTCGACAGAAAGACAAAATATTTTTTCTGCTGACTGCTCCTGCGTCTGCCTACTGCGTCTGGTCCTCACGCTTCGTCGGCCATGGCCGGCATGTTTTGCACGAACACGGGAACTACTTCTGCTTCACGGTAATCGGCTACTCGAACTTCTTCCAAACGATCCGCCTTGCTGACAGCTTTCCTCATGTACGGCTTCTCGCAGAATCTAAAGAATAACCAGGCAAACGCAATCGTAGCGGGCACCACGATCCCAAGCGCATTGATCATCGGCGAAAGTTCTTTGATGGTAAACGCCCACGACTGCATGATCACGAGTTCATGCGTGAGATAGAGTGAATAGGAAAAAACCCCTACGGTCGCGGCAGCGGCAACGCCTTTTGCCATTAGCCTACCGAAAACTCGTGGCTCTCTCAGTTGCTTAATCCATGCGTATTCCGCATTTACCGCACGGTTAACCACCACAAAGAAACCAAATCCCCACAGCGGATGCATCAGCATCCAGGCCAGATCGTGTGGCAGCGTATCCTTCTGTGTGTTCGGCAGCACCGTCGAAATTGCCGAAGCTAAAATAATGGCCGCGCCACCAAGCCATATATTTCGACACCAGCGCGGCAATTTTACGATACCGAACGCTGCCTCAACTGCAATTGCCCCCAACGCCCAGGTGAACCAATGCACCGCGGCCGCTTCCGGCACCGGCACGCCTTTTCCCATTGCGATCCAAACGGCGTGACTAAAGAAAAACCAGCCAAGCCGCGCGAGTGCACAGATCACCAAAGTTGTTCCCCAGCCCCAGCGCTTTCGCAAAAACAGCAATAGAAAGTAGGCCAGGTAAAGTTGTTCTTCAATTGCGAGCGTCCAGAAAACGCCGTTAATGCTGTAGCAAGTTTGCGGATCGAGATTGTGAAGCATCAGTAGATGCATCACCACGTCGTAAACGAAAAAATGTGTGACCTGGATGCCGGTGGTTAGCGCGGCCATCAGCATGAACAGGGCAAACGCAATCAGGTAGGGTGGATAGAGCCGGCGGATGCGCCGCCTCCAGAACGGCCCAAACTGAATTGGCTGCTCGTGGCCGCCGGCCCGCGACTTGGCCCATTGCAGGTGAATGCAGAAACCGGAGATGACGAAGAAAAGAAAGACGCCAATGTAACCAAACGAGCTCAAAAACTGAATAAGCTTCACGGGCCACTTGAAGAAATTATGAGGTACTGCATTCTGAGTTTGCAGTACGGCGTGATACAGCACGACGCCGAGCGCCGCCACGCCACGTAGGGCGTCAATGCTCTGAAGGCGGCCCGTTGCCGCGGGATTCTGAAACGGTTTCATCTGCGACTTCGAGGCAAAAATCTATCGGTTTCGCAAAACGAGAGGTCGTTATGATTTCACCGCGAGGTTGGAGTTTAGGCGGACACCAACGCGGCGACGTCAATATTGTACTTTCTTATTTTGCTGTACAACCGCGGGCGATAGATGCCCAGCAGGTTAGCCGCGGCCTGTTTGTTACCGCCGGTACGTTGCAATGTCTTCTCGATGACCAAACGCTCAATATCTTCGAGCGTCATATTCGGCGGTACATCCCAACCCGCGCCAGCCGGCGTTCCTTCCGGAAGCGAGCCATTATCAAACGGCAGGTCAACGGGTTCAATTCGATTTGCCTTCGCCAGCAGCACCGCGCGCTCGATCACATTTTGCAACTCGCGCACATTGCCCGGCCAGGTGTGCGAGAAGAGTCTTTGATACGCGGCCTGGGAAACGCCTGTAATCGCTCGGTCGTATTTCTGCGAATACATTTGCAGAAAGTGTTCGGTGAGCAACTGTATATCGTCACTTCTCTCGCGTAGCGGTGGCACGTGAATGGTTATTGTTGATATGCGATAGAACAGATCATCGCGCAACAGTCCGTCACGTATGGCATCGGCGGGCAGCCGATTGGTGGATGAAATAAGGCGGAAGTCGACCGCGTATGTTTTTTCCGAACCAATCTTGCGATAACTGCGCTCCTGCAACACGCGTAACAGTTTGGGCTGAAGTTCAACCGGCATTTCCGCGATCTCATCCAGCATCAGCGAACCGCCCGCGGCGTGTTGCACCAGGCCTTCCTTATCAGCATGCGCGCCGGTAAACGCACCTTTCGTATGCCCAAACAGTTCGGATTCAATAAGCTCTTTCGGCAGCGCTGCGCAGTTAACTTTGATGAACGGCTTACGAGCGCGTAACGAATTGTAGTGAATTGCGTTGGCTATTAATTCTTTGCCGGTGCCTGACTCACCAACAATCAAAACATTCGCGTCTGACTTTGCCACGGATTCGATCGTTTCGTAGATGGTCTGCATCGATTTTGCCGCGCCAATAATGTTGAAGTATTCCGAGCGCGTTGAAAGTTGGCGGCGCATGCTTGCGTTCTCAGCCAGCAGCTCTCGTTGCTTTAAAGCGTTGTCCACTCGCAAATGAAGTTCTTCAAAATCGAAGGGTTTATCGACGAAATCAAATGCGCCTGCCTTGGTTGCCTCTACAGCCTTGGCAACTGAGCCGTGGCCGGTAACGACAATGACTTCAGTTGTCGGGCGGGCATCCTTGATGTGGCGCATGACCTCGAGTCCGTCGATATCCGGCAATTGCAAATCGCAAATCGCCAGGTGGTGTCCGCCTTGATCAAACAATTCGATAGCCTCGGCGCCCGTGGCCGCCGTATCTACCGAATAACCCTCTTCAACCAAATTCTGTTTCAACGAGTCCGTCATCGTTGGCTCGTCATCAACTATTAATATTCGCACTTCCTTCTTATCCACGAAAAATCCTCCCGGAACCGAAACCCTTTATTGTCCCTGCCGGTTAAAAAGCTAATTAACGAGTGGTAGCCGCACGCGCAAAGTGCCGTTGCGCCCTTCAGCCGAACCACCGTGTGCCTCAATCACTTTCGCTGCAAGCGACATCCGAATTTCGTCGGTACCCGCAAACGATCGAAATGGATCGTGATCCAGAGAATCCATGACGTGCCAGTCGATTATGCCGTCGTGGCGCGCGCCCGCTTGGTCGCTGCTCAACTGGATCTTCAACGAGCCTTCGTTCTTACGGCTCTTAAAGAATTTGAGGGCGCCTAACGATATTGACTTTAAAGCCTCTGCCAGCAATCCCGCATCAACCTCGCCGAGCAGCAGCGAAGCTTCAGCATCGATGACTATCGCCGCTGCCCCAGCCGTTTGCGTAGCCGCATTTCCATTCAGGTTCGCAACCACGCCGCGAAGTATTTTCTGTAAATCGGCAGTGCCTTGCTTTTTCACCACCAGCGGGCGTCCGTACTCGGAAAGCAGGGAAAGATCCTCGGCAGTTCGATCGATGCCCGCGATGAGTTTCCTGATCGTTTCCAACTCGTCAGCAGGGCGGTCGCCCTTTTCCAGCCGCTTGCGCAGGAACGTGGCATAGAGTTTGAGACCATTTA
Source organism: bacterium (assembly GCA_040003695.1). GTDB lineage: Bacteria > Acidobacteriota > Blastocatellia > Pyrinomonadales > Pyrinomonadaceae > PSRF01. The sequence goes on along the minus strand of JBDUCB010000164.1, from coordinate 4,333 downwards.
ACTGATTTTTGAGATCGTGAACGATTTGGACCGATGCCCGTCCGAGTGCCTGCAAGGAGTCGTTGTCCTCAGATCCTGACAATAATGGCTTCATTTGATCGGGCGATGTCGCCGGGTTCCTTCTGATCGTCTTGGGGGAATGGTACTGCGGCAGCGATGTGTACTAATTGAACTCGGACACAGCGAACTTGATATGTCGTATTTCGGTGCGCGATCTTAGCAAAAAAGAGCGGCGTATTCTAGTGATACAGCGATGCCGCTTAAGGTAGGCAAAGAAAACTGTGAATCTTTCTGAGGAATCTGTCAGAGAAGAGAGTAGACACCGGGTGCGAAACGATAACAATGAAGCAACGGTGCTATTGGTTGAAGACACGGAAGACAACCGCCAGATGATGGGTCGGTTGCTCGAGATGAGTGGGTTCAGAGTAGTCGAAGCGACCAACGGCCGGGAAGCAGTGGAAGCCGCTGCCCGGGAACATCCCAGAATAATTTTGATGGACTTAAGCTTGCCGTTTATCGATGGGCTGGCTGCCACGCGTCGGATCCGCGGTCTTCCGGGCCTCAAAGAGATCCCGATTGTTGCTGTTTCTGCGCACGACACCGCCGACTTTCACCAAGAGGCGCTAGCGGCCGGCTGCGACGCCTACATCACCAAGCCAATCGATTTTTCAGAGCTTGAAGAAGTAATGCGCCGTGTTATGTCACAGGAACATTAGAAAACCCCACAGCCCGGGTCGAATCCATGGAAACATATTTCAGGTCACGTTTGTCTAAAGCTCTTAAGAGTTAAGACGCGGGATTGCAAAATTGCATGGCCAGCAACTAGAATTCATCACCTTCCATGGCCACATCTGAACGACAGATTTCTGGACCAGACGACGATTCCCGTCGCAAGTTGATCATTATCGTTGCCGTAATTGCGGCGATAATGATCGCGGTAGTTTTCTATTTCCTAATGCGAGCCAGCGGCGGCGGCTCAGTTGAACCAACTCTGCCCAACGCGATTCGCGCGGGCTCGCCCCAGTTCACTGAGTTTCAATCAAAGATAGCCGTAGATGATGTTGAAGCTGATGAAGCGAAACGTGCGCTGGGCGATATCGTTATGAGCTTGCACGGTACGGTCCGCAACTTCAGCGGTCACACCCTTAATGGTCTGGAGATTACTGGTTTCGTGGTGGACCATCAGGGACAGCCGGTTAAGCAGCGTACAGTGGTGGTCATTCCGGCAAGACAAGCGGAGCTGGAGCCGAATAAAACGATGCCGGTGCAGATTATGTTGGAAGGGATGACTGACAAAGACGATCGAGCGAACATTCGCATGGAAATAACCGCGTTCAGATTCAAATAACTCTCACGATAAAACCACACCTCTCAGTCGCCGCTATTTTCTGTCAACAAAAAGTTCTTCAAGCGACTGCCTCAGCGGCTGCACGGTCAAAAGTTTCCCGCCAGATTTGCGCACCGCTAGGAGCACGCCATCCACTTCGCTCTCATCTTTTAGTTCAATTCGCACGCCGCCGGGAATTGAAGTTATTTGAAAATCATTGCTCGTGGGCAAATATGTTTTCAATGACGCTTCGTTGGTGCCGCTTACCACAACTTCGATAAGATTCTGCCCCGCCACTTGTTGTCGTAGTTCGTTAAGGTAGCCGACATTTGCCAGACGTCCCAATTTGAGTATGGCGACGCGGTCGCAAAGCACCTCGATGTCGGAAAGAATGTGCGAGCACATGAACACCGTCTTGCCTTCTGCTCGCAATTCAGCAATCAGATCGCGCACCTCGCGCCTGCCTATCGGATCCAAGCCACTCATTGGCTCGTCGAGAAAGACAATTTCCGGATCGTTAACCAGTGCCTGGGCCAGACCAACGCGCTGCAACATGCCTTTCGAAAACTTTCGTAATTGGGTGTTCCATTTACTCTCGTCGAGCTTCACCCGCGACAAGAGCTGCTTCGCCTTTGCGGTCCGTTCTGATTTTGAGAGACCAAAGATCTCGCCGCAGAATTTTAGAAACTCAAGGGCACTCAAGTAGTCGTAGAAGTAAGGATTCTCAGGCAAGTATCCAATGCGGCTGTGCATCGAAACGTCGCTGATGTCATGACCTAGAATCCTGGCACTGCCCTCAGTGGGAAATATCAATCTCATGAGCAGCTTCAGCGTGGTGGTTTTTCCCGCGCCGTTAGCGCCCAAAAAACCAAATATCTCGCCCTGGTTAACCGTCAGCGAAAGCCCGTCCAGCGCGCGTACTTTCTTCTTGCGCCAGAACCCGACTTCGTAGTCTTTTTGCAAATTATTTATTTCAACGACACTTGTCATCGGTTGTTCAGTAAACAGTAATCGCGGTTGTTTCAGCCAAGGTTATTCATGTGGTACTTCGGATTTCGGATCAAGATCCACATCGCACTTGGCGCTAATCAAAAGGTAAGGCGCTCCTGAAGGATCGACCGGAGCTCCTGAAACGTCCACTCGCAAGCGCAAATCGCGGACGACCGGCGCCAGATCTTTCCAGGATGAGGGGCAATGGCCCACTCGGGATTTATAAGTTGCCAACAGCTTGCGCAATCCCTCCCGCTCGTCCAACGAATCCAAACGCATGAGTTGCCGACGCGCCATTTCCTTTACCTGATCGTCGCCGGCTTCCTGATACATGTGCATATAAATTTCACGAGCCGTGTTCTGGCTGCCGCCTTCGCTGAGCATCTTGGCTCTCATCGCTTCCATCCATGCTGGTGAGCCGGTAATTCCGGCGCCACGACCATAGGCATCAGCCGCAGCTTGATAATCTTTTTGCTGCCAGTAGATGTAGCCGAGATGTTGATAGAGTCGCCAGGCAGAAGGGTTTGCGGCAATCCCTTTGTTCGTAATACGAATCGCATCCTCTACCTTCACACCCGGCAGAATGATTGCCGCGTATTCGTAAGGCTCCATAAATTCGGGATCCAACGTGGTGGCTGAATCGAGAAGTGGCGCCAGCAACTTCAGGTTCAACGGCGACATATCATCCAGCCGAATGGTCTGCGTTGAACTCAAAAGTTTGCCGCCCACATATTGAAGCGAACGCATCCAGTACCAATCAGCCGCCAATCCATTGAACCCGAGACTCATGCGCTTCACGGTCCTGCCGTTGAGGTAGAGTTGCTCTTCCTCCACCGCGGCATCGCCTGGAGGCTTGCGCGCGTCAATCCAGCGCGACAGGCCGACTACGCTCGCGAGCCCGATTAGGATTATTAACAGCAGAGCGCCGTCGCGGCCTGACCATTTGTTCATCATTTGAAGTTACGCCGGCTGAAGATCAACGTGGCGGCGGCCAGGATTACTGAAATGTAAATCAGAGCATAGATAACCGCTGCGCCCGCTTGTCGCGCCGCCGGCATCTGGCCGTGAGCTGCCGGGGTAATGAAGCTGAGATTCGCGAGATTAGGCAGCAGATAATAAAGCGATCTGAAGAGCCAGCGCGCGGCGGTGCTGCCCATAGAATTCCCCAGGCTCTTCAGGTCCGCACTGAAATGACCAATGATAAAGACAAAGAAGGTGAGCAGTGCTGACAGAGCAGGAGAGGAGAAACAAGAGAAGAGCAGCGCGACGCCGGTGAGAATCATTAGCTCTACGTAGATGAGAAGAATGGCGGGCCAGATGCTAAGGGCCAGCGGATCCCAGCCGTGACTGACATAGAGCAATGCCAGCGATACGCCGGCTCCCATGACGACCACATTCACGAGCAGCGTCAAGCAAAGTCCCAAATACTTTCCCACCAGAAACTCGCCGCGTCCCACGGGCTTTGCAAATATTGCGTAAACGGTTCGTCTTTCAATTTCCTTGTAGACCAGCCCGACTCCCACAAAGATCGCGATGAAGACACCAAACAACATCATCGCGCTCAGCCCGAGATCAACAATTATCTTTCGCTCTTGTCCGCCTGAAAGTTCACCTATAAAAACAGCGGCTCCGATCAACAGCAGCACAAACAACACAAGGTTATAAAGCACCCGGTCGCGTACTGCCTCGCGAAAAGTATTGCGCGCAATACTGGCGATTCTTTTCCAGGCGACTGTATGTCCCAAAGTACGGTCAACACGGATGGTCGGTGCAAATTGTTCCGTCATCTTTTCGATTTAGCGATTAACCAACGTCGGTTTGAGTAAGAATCTGATGATGTTTTTTTGTTAATAATCGTAAGAGAACTTGCACAAAATACCACACCCGCGCATTGGGTCTTTACCTTTTGTTTCAGAAAACACACCCGCGCAAACCACAGGAAGGTTAAGACGCAAAATCTCGTTGCAAGAAAACCGCTGGATATTGAAAGATGGCCCATTTGAAGATCAGCTACTG
>JBDUCB010000260.1:0-8064 GCA_040003695.1 bacterium | reverse complement strand
GATCCGGTGTCGCGGTTGAGATGGCAGGCAGCGCCCGCCTCTAAACGATCAGAACGCGGTTTTGTTATGCGGAATGATTACGCTGAATTATGGCTGCGGTTTGGCGGCGCCAATGAAATTTAGTTCTTTCAGATCGCCGCTTACAGAAGACAACTGTTTGTCGATTGGTTCAAAAGTGAAGCCATCGCGCGAAGGAATGATTCTGTAACCGTGATCGGATGGCGCCACGGTAAACGAGTAATTCCCAAGCTCATCGGTTGTAATTGTAAGCACCGTACCTTGCGAGCTAATTAATACGACAACGACATTGGCCAACGCATTATTGTTGGCGTCCTTCACCGAGCCGCCGACAGTGAAGGTTGTTGTCCTCCTGGCCCTAGTCTCTACTGGTTGCGTTTCCGGAGTCGGCGCGGCGTTGGGCGGTGTTTCCGCTAAAGGTGTCGCACTGGGCGCGGCAGCAGCTTCAGGGGTTGGAGTTGGAGAAGGCTGCGACGGTTCTCTTACTGCAGGCGTCGGCGAGGACGACGTCGGCACTTTTTGCCCTTCAGGAGAGGGCGTTGATGTTGCCGTCGCCGTTCTCACTTCAGGCGAGGCGGAAGCTTCCGGTGAAGGCGTCGGTGTTGCTGTTGCCACTTCAGGCGAAGGCACTGGCGTCACAGTTGTCACCTCAGTTGAAGGCGAAGACGGGGGCGCGGGCGTCGGCTGGTTTGCCGCAGGTTGTGCATTGCTCGTCGGTGTCTCTGTCATTGCCGCAGGTTTCGTTGCGTTCATTTCGTCGCGCGCCGGCGCCGCTTCACTAACTACGGTGCTGCTAAGTCCAAGCCGCTCGTTCAATCCCTCAAGTGAGCCATTCACCCGGGCGTAGAGTTTTTCAATTACCGTACGACGTAGCGGATCTGGCCCCGCGTTGTAGCTTTTGATGTAATACGAGAGCGCCTCTTCTTTTTTGCCCTGCTGCTCGAGTGCGGCCCCCAGATGCCACTGCGACACGCGCAAGGTCGGCGTTCCGGGCGGCAAAATATTGACCGCGCGGCTGAGGTGGTCCACCGCTTCGTCAAACTTGTCGGAATTGAAAAGCGCCCAACCCGAAATATCTTCAATGCGTCCGCGCAAAATATTGGACAAGATATTGGATGGCGCTTCTGCTATCTCCGGCGTGCCGCCGGCAGCGATGGCCCGCGCACGGATCTCTCTATATTCATCGGCCTGCACGGCGAGTGTTACCGCGGGCACCGTCAAGGCGGCGTCAGCGCTGCTGCGCGCCGCTTCAGCAAGTTCATAAGCAGTCTGAAAACCTATGCCTTTTTGCAGCAGTCGGCTTGCGGCATAAAGCCCGCGATGCGCGCGTGCGGCATCGCTACCTGAGGCAAACTCTTTCGCCCCGGCCACGGCTGCTTGTTCGTTAATCGTTTCAGTTGGAGCGTTGGTTGCCGTCGCGAACACCAGAAGATCCTTAAGAACCTTTGCGCTACTTTCAGAGTCTGCCGCCATCAACTGAAAAAGACTCGCCTGCCGCTCAGGTGAGAGCAGTTCGATGAAGTTAGTTGCTTGCGCCGCCGTCCGACCTCCAAGCCGCGTTTCTATTTGATTGTTATTAAAACGAAAAGTTTGCGTCAGGACCTCGGCTGCCTCTTCGTAAAGCCCAGCCGAAGCCAGGGTGTTTGCCAACTCATAATCGAGCGTTGGGAATTTTCCGTACAGCCGTGCAAAGCGAATCAGGCGTTCGGCTGCGAGTGGATTGCGCTCGGCTATCAGCGCCCGGGCCACGGCAACATGTGACCAGGTAAAGCGAGGCTCGATCTCGATTGCCTTATTGCCCAAACCGATGGCCAGCTCATTTTCTTTATGTGCTGCGAACCAGTAAGCCGCGGACGAAAGCAGCGGCAGGTTTTTCGGATCTGCCTGCAACGCGGATTCAAGTTCAGTCTTCGCTTCGTCAGTGCGACCCAGATCGAGAAGCGAGATCACCACGCCCGCGCGTGCTGCCTTATCAGTAGAATCCGCGGCGAGTTGTTCTCGATAAAGCGCCAGTGCTTCTTCGTCTTTGCCGAAAGCGCGCCGCAGATCCGCCAACTTTCTTCGCGCCACCTTTGCCTTCGGATCGAGCTCGAGCGCTCGCTTGTATTCCGCCGCCGCTTCGTCCAAACGTAGTGAAACGTGAAGAGCCATTGCCAACGTTTGATGGGCTTCGGCGAGATCCGGCGCCAGTTTCGTTGCCTGCATCGCAACTTGCTGCGCCTCCTCACCGCGTTCAACTGCAACGTAAAATCCCGCGACTGACAGCAGTTTTTTGGGATCAGCGCCAAACTTCGTAACAATATTCCTTGCCGCTGTGTCAGCGGCCGCGCGCTCGCCACGCAGATAAAGGTTCAAGGGAATTTGCGAAACAACTCCCGCAAACAATTTGTCAGACGGATCAATCGGCGCCTCGCTGATCGCGAGTAGCAATTGTTCGACGCCGCGGGCGCTATCACCTTTCTTCAATAGTTCGTCGCCCAATGCGGCATGCGAGCTGGTTAGCAACTCCAGCGCACGCTTTCTGACGGCCGAATCAGGATGTTCGTCAAGAAACTCTTTTAGCGCGGCCACGCGCGCTTCGGCAGGTTTTGTGAGCGTCAACTCAACTTCTTCAGATTCGTCCAGGATATTTCCCGTCGTCCGCGGTGTACGTGGTTTTGTATACAAGGCGGACAAGTTCGTATCGCGAGCAACTGTGACTGGCTTCGGAGTAATCTGGGTTGAAGCTACAACGTTTGGTTTTGACTCGATGGCTGCAGGCGTCGCGGTTGCAACTGGAGTGTTTACATCCTCGACATTAAGAGATTCTTTGCGCGCGACTGAGCTAATGAAATAATCGACCGCAGCACTCACGCCTTCACTTGTACGGCCGGAGTTCAGATAACCGCGCAGGCGTTGAGTGATTTCGCCCAGCACTCCTTCGGGCAAATCTCTCTGAGCTGCTTTACTAAATTGGGTGAAAGAAGTCTTTTCGTTGACAGACAAAACCAGCAGCAGATTTTTTCCGGTGGTTGCGCGACCAAGAACATGCCAGCTCTGCGCCAGCTGTTGCGAGTAGTCGAAAATGTCCAGCCCGCCGGTGCTCTCGACCGTGACAATGTCAAATTGGATGCTGGCCTTTTGTTTTAAATTCTCCAGGGTGGTTTCCAGTTGCTGTCGTGTGGCATCGTCAATCACGTGCGCGAAGTCGCTGATATGACCCGCGCGCTCAGGCAATTGAGGAGTAGTTTGTGCCAGTTGGTTCGCGCCAAATGCAAGAAGCAGCGCGGCCGCGCCGCAACTAACAAATAAGAGCGCTGCCTTACGATATAGTGTTAGTTTCATAAAACGTTATTTTATATTCGAGAGATTCGTAACTGCCGGGGAGCATTTTTGAGCGGCGACACGGTTCGCATGTAAGACGTTAGGAAGTGCCATGATAACATCGCCTGCTTTTGCCAGCGAATAGGGCGAAGCTGCAAAGCCGATGTCGGATAACGAATTTCCAAAGCAGGACATACGCGAACTCGATGAAGCGTGGGCCGCCGGCCTGGCAGAGGCCGAGGCGCGCGCGCGCGCTGCCGGGCGAGCTGACATCGCGGAATATCTTGCTTTGCGCAGCTCGAACGATCTACTGCGAAACACGGCGTGTGATTGGTTGCTGGCAACCTTTCGCAACGTGGCCGGGGAAATGAATCGTGCCGGCGCGCCCTTGCAAATATCGAACGAGGACAATTATCAATTCACAGTTGCGAACGCCACAATGGTGGGCCAACTCTTGAAACTTGAAAACGGTGTCAGACAGTTGCTGGTTGAAGTTGGCTGGCCACGTGTGCCGCGGCATGGTTTCATTCGCGGTGGCGGACTCGCGCTCGGCCGTCTCCGGCACGTCGGAATCAAATCCGCGAGTGAGCAGATCCGGTTGGTAAGATCTCCTGAGGGCTTGCCGCGTTGGCTGGTTGAAGATAGCCGCGACCCACCGGTGGAAATTCGCGAGGCAGACATCAGACAGCACGTCGCTAATCTGCTGGACGACTCGCGCGTTGAACCAAAATAATTTGAGTTCAAATTGATTTGCGGCGCATGAAGAGTTGCTCGTGGCAATCGGTCAGTTGCGAACCAGGCAACTTACTCTTTGCAATTTATTTCTGACCATTTCGGCCAACCCGTGCACGTTTTCGCACTACCTCGATTCTCACAGCAAATCAAATCTCAGCAAAACGGCCAGAAAAGTTAATTCTTCTCCGCTGAACTCAAAGCCGGCCGCCGCCGGGCAGATGAGGCACGATGCTTGCGAATACGGCTGCGGCTACGCGCGACGTGAAAAGTGTCCCCCAACGTCAAGCGGAACAACCGGGCAGACCAAAACTCTTCGAATGCAAACTAAGCGAGTGCGGTCAGCTCGAACAATTTTGTAGGAGGGTAAAATGAACCGACGAACAGCAAGCATTTCGATTTTAGGGGCGGCCATTTTGGCGCTCTGTCTGCCGGCGCTGGCGGCTGCTCAGGGCACTTACGATCCCTGGGGACGTAACCGCGACGATGATTATTACCGCCGCGATCGCAACAGCGATTACGGTCGCTATGGACGTTACGACGAGCGATATGTCCGCGACTCTATTCAGCGACTCGATCGGCTGGCGAAAGATTTTGAGCGAGAACTCGATCGTGATCTGGATCACAGCCGTGAAAACAACTCGCGGCATGAAGACCGAATAAACACCGAAGCGCGCGACTTTCGTAACGCGGTAGGAAACTTGAAATCCCGTTTCGGCAACGGCCGCGATCTCAACCGGAGCATAAACGAAGCCCAGCGAGTTTTGCAGGAAGCTAATCGCACTGAACGCGCTACGCGACATCATTTCGATAACGGCCGCCTGGCTTCCGATTGGTCGCAGATTCAGCAGGAGCTGCGAATCATCTCGGATGCGTATGGCCTCGGGTATAACAATGGCGGTTATTACCCGAACGGTAACGGACGAAATAACCGCAACAACCAAAACCGCAACAACGATTGGTGGCGCAGAATTCCCTGGCCCAACTAAGTTGTCTTAACTATCCCCCGCAAAGCCTCGTTCCAACTCTCCAGAGTTGGCGAGGCTTTCGCATGTTTGCGCCTTGATGACAGAATAGCGATATGCCGGGAACGCTCTACGTCGTTGCCACGCCGATTGGCAATTTGGAAGACATCACTCATCGCGCCCTCAGGGTGCTGCGCGAAGTCGACGTAATTGCCTGTGAAGACACGCGGCACACGCGAAAATTGTTGAACCACTACGGTATCAAAACAAAGGTTACGAGTTATCACGATCACAACGAGCGCGAACGGACAGTTGAATTGCTGCAAGCTCTGGCGTCGGGTGCGAAGGTGGCGATTGTTTCCGATGCCGGCACGCCCAGCATAAGCGATCCCGGATTTCGTTTGGTCAGCGAGGCGGGCGCTCAAGGAATCAGCGTGGTTGCGTTGCCCGGACCGACGGCGCTGATCGCGGCGCTGGTGGCTTCGGGATTGCCGACAGACGAATTCTTTTTTGCCGGTTTTCTACCCGCTCGATCAGGTGCACGACGCACGCGTTTGGCCGAACTTCGCGATATTCGCGCAACGCTGATTTTTTACGAAGCGCCCCATCGCATCGCCGGTGCTTTGCGCGACGCGCGGGAAGTTCTCGGCGACCGCCACGGAGTGATCGCGCGCGAGTTGACTAAGATTCATGAAGAGATCGCGCGGGGACGTTTGAGTGAGTTAGCCGAGAAGTTTGGTTCAGCGGAAAAGGCGCGCGGAGAAATCGTGCTGCTAATTGATCGCACGCCAGTCGAGAGCCAGGCCGATGGCCAGCAAAAGGATCAACTTAGCCTAAGCGTGCTGGTCGCGCGATTGGAAAATGAGGGGTTGGACCATCGTGCTGCATTGAAGAAAGCTGCGCGCGAACTGGGGCTCTCACGCGATGAAGCATACCGGCGACTGATAGCTGAGCGAGGACAATAATGCGTTAGGCAGTGCCGCATAGGTCAAAACTCAATGAGCCGTCGAAGACGGCGGCAGAAAGTAGCCCCGGGCGCCAGCCCGGGGATCATTTTACAGACAAGCAAAAGCCCTCGAAGAGGGGACAGAAATTTTTTCCTATCTCAGATATTTCTGTCGCCCCTACCGGGGCTCGATTTTCTTTTTGGCACTCGACCCCGGGCTTACGCCCGGGGCTACTATATACCGCCGCTTACGCGGCTTGTTGAATGATCTTTTACAAGGATCAACCACCACTCAACTGCGCCGGCAACTGCTTGTCAACTTTGGGGCGCGTTGCGCGATTGGCCACTTCCCAAAGCAGCATGTAAACCGTGCGCGTGATCTTCTCCATCTTTTGAAAGTCGATCTTTTGCACTTCGTCGCCGGGACGGTGATAGTCCTCGTGCTCGCCATCAAAAAAGAAAACGATGGGGATGCCCTTCTTGGCGTAGTTGTAGTGATCGCTGCGGAAAAAGAAACGATTGGGATCGGTTGGATCGTCGTAGCGATAGTTGAATGCAAGGTTCAAATAATTCTTGTTCACTGTTTCCGTTATCTCACCCAGCTCGGTGCTCATCATCTTCGAGCCGATAACATAAACCTCATTTGGCCCTGACAAGTTGTTGTTGCGCGGATTTGTGTCGCCTTCTTTTTTGCTGCGCCCGATCATGTCAATGTTGATTTGGGTTACGATCTTCTCGAGCGGAATCGTTGGATAGTCGGTGAAATAATGCGAGCCCCACAAACCCTTTTCCTCACCCGCGTGCCACACGAACAACACGGATCGCTTCGGACGCTTCGGCGCTTTTGCCAGCGCTTCGGCTATCGCCAGCAGCGCCGTAGTTCCCGAGCCATCATCGTCAGCGCCGTTGTAAATCGCATCGCCATTCACCGGCAGTCCGATACCGACGTGATCATAATGCGCGCCTAGCGCAACGTATTCATCTTTCAAAACCGGATCGCCGCCTTCAAACACGGCTACTACATTCTGCGTTGCAGCCCTGTCGGTTTTAGTAGTGACTCTCATCGCCATTTTCTTTTCGGGATTCAGCTCAAACGACTCAGGAATTTTGCCGCCGTAAACCGATTCAAAAAGCGCGCTGGCGGTCTGTTTCTCTCCCTGAAAGATCGCGTTGGCTATGCGAGGCGCGACGATGATGCTGGGTAATTCTGCACCGCCGACGATGCGGGCTACACCACTGGTGTTAGGTGTTTTGAATTTTTCGACTGTGGTCACTCCTCGTTCTGTGATGCGCGTGCGATTGCGGTCCCAGTTAGCCAGAAACTGAAAGTCGGGAATAGTGATAATGCCAACTACGCCTTGCTTCGCCGCATACTCGACTGCGTTCATCCAGTCTTCGCCCCGCTTGCCGGCGATGTCTGTCCGTGTGATCCCGCGCGGAAACGCGTCAGGCGTGCTGAATATGACCGCAATTTTTCCTTTCGCATCTATGCCTTTGTACGCATCAATATTTTTCGCTTTAACAAACCATCCGTTGCCGGCGAAAACCAGCGGCGCGGAAATGTCTGCGTTCCGCGAAAGTGGAATATAGTCGTCGCCGAAGACAAGTGTTTGACCATTCAACTGCATTTGCGTTGCCGAGCGGTCAATGTAATCGCGGACCAATCCTATCTTTTGAAAGTACGTGCCGTCGTCACCCGCAGGTTTGAATCCCCAGTGCGATAAATTCGTCGCCAGAAATTTCGCGATCGTATCGAGTCCGCGCGAGGGCGTATCGCGGCCCTCCATCTCATCTGAAGCGATGAATGAAAGATAGTCTTTCAGTTCGGCTGCGGTAATGGTGTCGGCGCCGCGTTGCGAAGCTAAAGAAACTGGAGCGGCTTTCGCAGTTTTATTGCTTTTGCGTTGACCGAGGGCTCGCGGCGCTAGTGGTATCGATGAAGAACTAAAGACAAGGAGGCTTGTCAGTGCAACTGTTGCAAGTAATCTTCGCATGTGTGTTTCGCAGGTTTTATGGCAAACATCGACCGCAGATTAACGCGGATGATACCAAATCTGATCCGCGTTTATCCGCGCGAATCCGTGGCCAAAAACTCAAGCT
>JBDUCB010000053.1:0-8066 GCA_040003695.1 bacterium | reverse complement strand
GTTGGCGAGGCGACGAGGCGGAAGTTATTGTTCGTCGCTGAATTTGTAGCCAATTCCCCAAACGGTCAAAACCATTTGCGGGTTTTCGGGGTTCTCTTCGATCTTTGCTCGCAATCGGTTGATGTGTGAATCAATCGTGCGATCGTAGCCTTCGTAAGAGTAATCCCAAATCTTTTCAAGCAGGTATTTGCGGGGAAACACCCTACCCGGGTTCGCTGCGAAGAGTCGCAGGAGGTCAAACTCTTTAGGAGTTAAATCCACCTGGCGTTCGCCGATGGTAACTTCGCGCCTTGCGGGATCGATGCGCAGGTTACCTCGAGTGATTGGCACCTCATCCTTTGCACCATCCAGGCTCGCCGGAGTTTTGCTGCGGCGCAGCACTGATTTAATCCTGGCTTCCAGTTCGCGCAAACTAAAAGGCTTGGTGATGTAATCGTCTGCGCCCATCTCGAGGCCAAGCACCTTGTCAACCACGTCGTCTTTTGCCGTCAGCATGAGAATTGGCACGTGATTCGCTTTTTCTCTGAGCTCCCGACAAACTGCCAAACCATCCATCTTGGGCAGCATGATGTCCAAAACGACAGCATCCGGAGTTTCATCCAGCGCGGTCTTCACACCCATCAAGCCGTCTTCGACAGTTTTCACGTTGTACCCTGCGCGAGAGAAATACTCGCTTATAGCGCTGGAAATATTCTCATCGTCTTCAACGACAAGCAATGAGATCTTGCGCTCGCTTGGTTCGGTCGATTGACTATAGTCTCTGGGATTTTTCTGTCTGTCAGTAGCTGTTGTTGTCATCAGAATGACTCATGGGAACTGACAAGCAGGAGATTCAGAGGGTAGGCGTCATCGGGTATAACGCCTCTCGGGCGAAGGAATAGTAGCAGGACACACCCGCCAAACTCAAGTCCTAAGTTTTGCTGGCTCAATACCAAAGGGCGAGGGGATCGCAAAAAGTGGCACTTTTGCGGTCTGTGAAGGGCAATATCGGGGCTGAGTGTTGCTCCTCGACCTCGGCTGAATCAGGTCCTTGGCAATCTTACGTACCAGCATAATACAGGTAAAGGTCGGCGCTGATTCGGCTCGCCTTCCTAATTTGGCTGGACTGCAGTGGGCGCATTGGCTAGCGCTACTTTCAATCGTTGGGCTGCCTGCATGACGAGACCTTTCAACTGCGAGCTGCCCGCTTGAACCTTCCCAAAACCTTCGAGCAGGTCAACGGCTCGCGGGTCGCGTAACGCGATCAATGCATCAATGGCCGCGCGTACCTGAGTGAAACTTCCCCTCTCCAGCGCGCGCTTAAGCATTTCGCTTATCAAAGGAAGTGTTCGCAGGTCGTCTTTGCCAACAGCACCTAGCAGAGATAGCGCAGCTAAGCGAACGGCCAGTGGATTACCGACAGTCACATATTTGAACCCCAACTCCAATGCACGCTTGTCGCCCAGCATGGTCAGGCCCGCGAGGCCCGATGCTCGGATGTTGTCCCGCCATGACTGCGTATCGATTAGCTTAATCAATGCTTGGTACGCATCGGGAGTTTTCGTTTGTCCCAAGGCACGGGCCGCTTCGCCGATAACGCTGTAGCTCTGATCGCCGATGGCCTGAAGGTAGACACTCGACAGAGAAGCGTCTTTCGTAGCAGATAGCGATCTGATTGCGCTGGTGCGAACCCGAGATTTCGCATCTTTGGTGGCGGCGATCAGGGCCGCACGAGCAGCGTCGCCGCGCGGGTTGCTTAATGCCAACGCCGCTTCCTGCCGCACCCCCCAGAATTTATCCTTCGCCAGTGCGGTCGCCAGTACGCTCTCAATTTGTTGCTTATCGGCTGCGGCCGTTGTTTCATTTTTCAGTTTTGCCGTCAGTTGTTCGAGTGCCCAAACCCTGCCCAGCACATCCTGATCCTGCACAAGCTGGTAGGCCAACTGCTCGGTTGGTTTCTCAAAGCGCAGTTCTTTTATCAGGGTGTCGCCATAATCAAAGTTAACGAGCAGCGGCGTCGAATCCACTTGAAAAGTGAACGTCTGCTCTTCTTTGGGTTGAATTTGTATGCGCTCGATTTTTGCACCGCTCGCAGTTCCGATTTCAATGTCCACCGGCGTTTGAAAATATGTAACTTGTGGATAAAGCGAATTAGAATCCGGCTTCTGTTCCTGCTTGACGGTGAGCTTTAGGATTTTGGAAGTCGCATCATATTCCTGCGTCACGCGAAATATTGGATGGCCCATCTTATAGAGCCACTCATCAAAAAACCAATCCATTGACTGGCCGGTTGCTTCTTCAATCGCAATTCGAAATTGCTCGGTCTCGACCGGCTGATGCGCATACTTGGTCAGGTAATAGTTGATTGCGCGCCACCAATTCTGCTCGCCTAAATTCTGTCGCAGCATATGCAACACCGCGCCGCCGCGCGGATAAGCGTACGTGTCGAAGACCGCATCTGGATTGGCGTAATTTTTCGTGACGATCGGACGACGGAGTCCACGGGCCCAAGCTGCGTAATACTGGTCCTGGTTGTTCTTGACATCGAGGTAAAGAAAGTCGTCATGACCGAGACTGTGTTCGTCCCAGAGCGCTTGAAAATAAGTTGCGAAACTCTCATTTAACCAAAGGTCTGACCAATTGCGAGCGGTGACATAATCGCCAAACCACTGGTGTGCGAGCTCGTGTGATTGCAGACTGTCGCTCGTTTGGTCGATCTCCGTTCGCGCATCGTGAATCATGACGTCGTACTGAGTCGTAGCCGAGATATTTTCCATGCCGCCGTTGAAATCTCGGGCGACGGTTTGTGCGTATTTCTCGTAGGGATACTTGATTCCAGTTTTTTCTGAGAAGAACTTGACCATGTCCGGCAGGCGAGCCGCCGTCACTTTTCCCGCCTCAATCTCATTTGGATAGACATTCGTGATAACAGGAATTCCGGCATAGCTGTCAACCACCGGCGCATACTCGCCAACGATTATGGAAGTCAGATAGGCAGCGTGCGGCGCCGCAATTCTCCAGTGAAAAGTCCGTGTGCCGTCCGAGTTTTCTTTTGTGTCGACAAGGCCGCCGTTCGAGATCACTGAAAGCGGCTTTTCTACTGTCGCCGTTATTTCTGAGGTAAAGAAATCATTGGGATGGTCGAAGCAGGGGAACCAATAGTGATTGTATTCCGACTCACCTTGCGACCAGATTTGTCGCGGCCGGGTCGGGTCTTCCGGCGTCGGCTTGATGAAAGTAAGTCCGCCACCACCATTGAGGCTGAGCCCGCCAATTAGAGGCCGTACGGTGTGATAACTAATTACGAGTTTGATTTCCTCGGCCGGCTGGTAAGCGCGATCGAGCACGATTCTTAGCCGTTGATTCTGCTCATCAAAAGCGTATTGCATCGGAGCTTTGCCATTAAGTTTTACTGCAGAGAAGCTCATCGACGCAGCATCCAGCGTGATGCTTCTCAGGTCGTTTACCAGCGGCGCAAAAGTTATGGTCTCACTGCCCAATGCTTGTTCCTGCTGCCAGTCGAAGCGTAAATCGAGCGCGATATGTTTGACGTCGTAATCATGACTGGGAACATACTGCGGTGGCGGGAATGGACGTGAAGAAGCAGTTTGCAATGATTCGTTAAAGTCAGGCGCACTGCGAACGATGGCCGTTTGCAAAAGCAAAACGATCAATGCCAAACATACGGCGTAGGACGTTCGCAAGCGAACAGCATTGGACATGAGTATTACTCCATTATTTTTTTAGTGCCCAACGATCCGTCATTGTTACATGCGACACCATTGATGCAAAACCAACTCGCATCAGGTTCGCTGCTTAACATGGAGTATGAAAATTAAAACTACGCTTTTCTTGACAACGCTTTTACGTGCGAGCAAAATCCGGCTTCCGTCTTAAAAACATCTTCTTAATTAAGTTTGCAAAATGCTTATGACCGGCGCCGCTCTCTCTCAAACCTCGCTACCCGAATTCGACCTTCTAAAACGCGGCAAAGTACGCGATGTTTACACAGTCGACGACGACCATCTACTGATTGTGGCCACTGATCGAATTTCCGCATTCGATTGCATTTTGCCCACTCCGATCGCGCGCAAGGGTGAAGTTTTAACGTCGCTCTCGTGTTTCTGGTTCGAAAAGTTGCGCAACATCGTCCCCAGTCATTTTGTCACCACGAATTTCCGGCAGATGCCTGCGGCTGTTCAGAGTGCTGCCGAACTGGACAAGAGATCGATGCTGGTGGTGAAAGCTGACGTTTTTCCCGTGGAATGCGTCGTTCGTGGTTATTTGGTTGGTTCAGGATGGAAGGACTACCTGCGCACTGGGGAAGTTTGCGGCCACAAACTTCCCGACAACCTGCTGGAATCAGCGGAACTTAAGGAGCCCATTTTTACGCCGGCGACCAAAGCTGAAGAAGGCCACGATGAAAACATTACCGAAACGCAAGTGCGCGATTTATTGGGTGTCGAAACAACCGACACTCTTCGTGAAACTTCGATAAGGCTCTACAACGAGGCGCGAGAGTATGCTCGACATCGCGGGATCATCATCGCCGACACGAAGTTTGAATTCGGACGCGACAAGAACGGGCAGATAATCTTGGTTGACGAAGTACTGACGCCTGACTCATCGCGCTTCTGGCCGGCTGAAACCTACAGCCCTGGAAAATCACAACCATCTTTCGACAAACAGTTTGTGCGTGACTATCTGGAAACTGTGGGTTGGGACAAAAAGCCTCCCGCCCCCCAATTGCCTGCCGAAGTTGCCGCGGCCACGACCGAACGGTATCTCGAGGCCTATCGACTTTTGACAGGTGAGGAACTTTAAAGTCGTTTCCGCAGTTCGCTGGATGCTCGAAAAACCATGCATGCTCGACTTGAGACTCTTATCGACGAAATGTTGGACGGCCGCATTCTGCTGTCCGAGGCATTAGGCGAATTCGAGAAGCTCTACATCAAGAAAGCCTTCCTTAGAAATCAAGGCCATCTCTCGAGAACTGCCCGAGCATTGGGAATCCATAGGAATACTTTGACGAAGCGCGTCGCTGCTTACCAGCGCGCGGAAAAGCCCCTGGCTCGTGCAGCGCGCGGCGGCGCACGTTAGCTCTTCCTTATTCTAGATTCCGCTCAATTATATCGACGTTGAGTTGACAATAAACCAGCCGCGAATTATGCTTAGCAGTCATCCGCACAGAGTGCTAACAAAATCCTCTGCAATAGTCCTAAATTCAACTATGCTTAATTTTAGCTACGGAAACTGAAAGGAGAATTCGAAGAATGGCGACAAACATCACCCCTCTCCACGACCGCGTTATCGTGCGGCGAATTGACGAGGGCGAACAGGTTCGGGGTGGCATCATTATTCCCGACACGGCGAAGGAAAAACCCCAGGAAGGCGAAGTCGTTGCCGCCGGACAGGGCAAGTACAAAGAAGACGGCACCCGGCAAGCGCTGGACGTGAAAAAAGGCGATCGCGTTTTGTTCGGCAAATACAGCGGCTCTGAAATCAAGATCGATGGTGAAGAGCTGATGATCATGCGCGAAGACGAAATCCTCGGAATCATCGAGCGCGCCGGCGCAGCCACTGGGACGAAGAAGGGCGGCAAGTAGTCCTAGTTCTGACTGCGCCGCTTTTTTGTTCCTACACGATTAATAACTTTTAGAGGAGAGAAGAGAGAAATGGCAAAGCAAGTAATTCATGGCGAGGAGTCGCGCGCCGCTATTTTGCGCGGAATTAATCAGCTCGCCGACGCAGTGAAGATCACGCTTGGCCCCAAGGGTCGCAACGTGGTTATCGACAAGAAATTTGGTTCGCCCACAATTACCAAGGACGGCGTCACAGTCGCGAAAGAGATTGAGCTCAAAGACGCACTGGAAAACATGGGGGCGCAGATGGTACGCGAAGTGGCCTCCAAGACTTCTGACGTTGCCGGCGACGGAACAACAACAGCAACGGTCCTAGCCCAGGCTATATTCCGCGAAGGAGTGAAGACCGTTGCCGCGGGCGCTAACCCGATGGCACTCAAGCGTGGCATCGACAAAGCAGTCGAGCGCGCGATTGAAGAGATTAAGCGTTTGGCAAAGCCCGTCAAGGGCGATGCTATCGCTCAGGTAGGAACCGTTTCAGCAAACGGCGACTCGACTATCGGCAACATTATTGCCGAGGCGATGAATAAAGTTGGTAAGGATGGCGTCATCACGGTTGAGGAGTCCAAGACAATGGACACGTCGCTCGAGGTGGTTGAGGGCATGCAATTTGACCGTGGTTATCTCAGCCCCTACTTCGTAACCGATCCGGAACGGATGGAAGCAGTACTCGAAAACCCGCTGATTCTGATTCACGAAAAGAAGATCAGCTCGATGAAAGATCTGCTGCCGCTACTCGAGCAGGTTGCCAAGATGGGCAAGCCGATGCTGATTATCGCTGAAGATGTCGAAGGCGAAGCGCTGGCCACTCTGGTTGTGAATAAGCTGCGCGGCACGCTGAACATCGCGGCTGTTAAGGCTCCTGGTTTTGGTGATCGTCGCAAAGCAATGCTGGAAGACATCGCCATCCTAACCGGCGGCAAAGTGATCAGCGAAGACCTTGGCATCAAGCTCGAGAACGTCAAGCTTGAGGATCTCGGTCGCGCCAAGAAGATCACGATCGACAAGGACAACACCACGATCGTTGAAGGCAACGGCAAACAATCCGACATCGAAGGCCGCGTGAAAACGCTGCGTGCTCAGATCGACGAAACCTCTTCCGACTATGATCGCGAGAAATTGCAAGAGCGGCTCGCGAAGCTCGTGGGCGGTGTCGCGGTGATCAAAGTCGGCGCGGCTACCGAAACCGAGATGAAAGAGAAGAAGGCACGCGTTGAAGATGCCATGCATGCGACGCGCGCTGCAGTCGAGGAAGGCATCGTTCCAGGTGGCGGTGTTGCTCTGGTTCGCGCTGCGAAGGCACTTGATAAGTTCCTGACCAACAAAGAAGGCGAAGGCGATCCCGACGAGCAAATTGGCGTTAACATCGTTCGTCGTGCTCTAGAAGAGCCTTTGCGTCAGATTGTTCAGAACGCCGGCAAAGAGGGTGCGGTTGTAGTTGAAAGAGTTCGCTCGGACAAGGGTGAGAACTTTGGCTTCAACGCACAGACCGAAGAATATGGTGATCTTGTGAAAGCCGGCGTCATCGATCCGGCCAAGGTCACGCGCACGGCATTGCAAAATGCCGCTTCGATTGCGGGCCTGATGCTGACTACGGAAGCAATGGTTTCCGAACTTCCCGAGGACGACAAAGGAAGTCCGGCAATGCCGGGCGGCATGGGCGGAATGAGCGGCATGGGAATGTAATAAACTGGGACTGCGGGCGTCTCGCCCGCATCTCGGCCAGAGGTGGTACGCCGCCTTGATTCGGATAAACAAAGCGGCTTCGCTCTCCAAAGCGAGGCCGTTTTACTTTTGTGGGTCAAACCGCGCTTCGGTTACTCCGGCGAGATTGATACCGTGCTTCATTGTCAGGCGCGGATAGGTTAGCGGCTCGGCAATGAGCCGCTTGATGGCAAGCCTGCTTTCAATATCGTGAATGCTCTGCTCTTCCCCTTCTATTTCCATGAAAAGGCCGAACGGCAATTCATCGATCACAATCTCAGTCGCATCCAGCCGCCACGTTTCCCGGCGCTTTTCATAGACAAGCGCCGGATAATATCCCAGCGCTTCAAGAATAAATTCGAGCGCATCCGGATTATCGACGCCGGTTTCCTGTTCAAGCTGTTCCTTTATGTCGGTTCTCGTGCCGACTCGCACCTTATAAGTCAGCAGTGCACGGTCGTCGATGCGCCGCAATCGCAGCACAGCTTGCCCAAGTTCAATCGCATCGCCAGTGTAAAGCGTGTTGACTTCAAACTCTTCGCCTTCGCGTTTTGCACCAAGCTCCGGCAAGCGCGCTCGCACCTCTTCCCGCTGCTTTCGAGTTAATCGATACTTCTTTTCGATCTCAATTGGCATTGTCCGCTGGACCGTCTGTCTGTCTTAGCAAAAATCACGCAGAGGATACGGGATGGAACAACGTGGTAACAACTTTGTGGGGACGGTGCTTGTTTGATCGTTTAC
>JBDUCB010000204.1:0-8081 GCA_040003695.1 bacterium | reverse complement strand
ACGCCCAGATCGAATGCATCGCGCTCGCCCAGCATTATGAGATTCAACGCCCGCGCCTTGAATGTAAGTGCAGCTACACCAACGATGGTTGCAATTCCGGCGATCCAAAGCGAGCCGGCTGCGGCCTGTGACAGATCGCCGAGTAGCCAGAAAGTAAATGAGCGTATGCGCGTTGCATCCATTAACGTTGTAATGAATACAATCACAGATGATTGAAACGTGGTGACTATGACGCCCGCCAAAATCAGTCTTTCCGGTGACGCACCCGCACGACCGCGAGCCAAGCGATAAACGACAAAGGTTGCACCCAGTGCTCCCGCGAACGCCATGATCGGCCGCGTCCATTCATTCGCGCCGAGGAAAACGAGAGCTATCATCGTCCCGACTGCAGCGCCATTTGAAATGCCGAGCAAATAAGGCTCGGCGAGAGCGTTGCGTAACAGTGCCTGATAACTGGCACCCGCGGCTGCAAGTGATGCACCGACCATCGCGGCGAGCAGAATGCGAGGCAACCGAATATCAAAGAGAATAGAGAGTTGCGTGGATGTCAGCGCGCCGGAGTTCGCGCCTCCGGTGAAAAGCGCGCGCAAGGAATCAACGACGGGTATCCGCTCACTACCCAAAGTCGATGCAATGATGACTACCAACAGGAGCAGGATGCTGAGCGCTCCGCAAACGACGAGTGTTTTGCGCAACGTCGCGCGCGCACCGTGATCCAGTGATCGGGCGCTATCACTGTTTGCTGGGGCTAACTTGCTCAACGTGTCGCTCACTTAAAACCTTCCGGATGTAACACATGCGCCATCTGCTCTAAGCCGTCCACCAGACGCGGCCCCGGACGCGTTAACAGCTCGCCGTTGATTAGATAAACACGTCCATTGCGCACCGCAGGCGAGTTTCTGAGAGCGGGCGCCACTTTTGTTTTCGTCGCGTCTCCCATCGCATCTCCAGATAACATGATTACCGCTTCAGGCCGCGAAGCGAGCGCCGCCTCATCGCTCAATCGTGGCCAAGCCTCGTTAACATCAGCAGTCACTGAACGTCCACCCGCGCGCTCGATTAAACTCGTGACGAAGGAAGTCTTGCCGGCTGTATATAGCGGCTGACCTGACAATTGGAAAAACACCGACACAGGTTCGACGCCGGCGACAGCACGTCCCACTGTGTCAGCTCGCGCGCGCAACTGACTCACCAACTGGGAAGCAGCCACCGGCTCACTCAATAGTTCCCCAACACTCAGGATCGAGCGGAAAACACCCTCGAGATCGCGTGGGTCTGTGATGTATACGGCGATCTGATGATCATCCAGTTGCGTCGTAAAGGCCTCCAATTGCGACGCGGTTGAGACAAGGACGAGCTGTGGGTGGAGGGCCAGTATGCGCTCAATGCTCGGTTGCAATGTATCGCCTACCTTGGCGACGTTCTTCGCTTCCGGCGGATAATTACAAAACGTCGTGTCACCAACCACGCGGTTACCAGCGCCGATTGCATAAACAATTTCCGTAAGATTCGGAGCAAGCGAAACCAATCGCTCAACCTTGAGGGGAAGATTTACTTTTCGTCCTGCTTCATCAATGACTTCTCTCGTTTGCAGGACGGGTTTGGAATCTCGCTGCCGCTGCGCACAGCCCAGAACGCCGACAACTGCCCAGAATAGAACCAGGGCACGAGCAGTCTGTTTAATTTTTGATTGGTGGTGATGCAAAAGTCCCGACGACCTCTATGTTTCGCGAAAGGAAACAGGCAATCGTCGGGACTCTAATGGAAGCTGGTACCCGTGCGGCCTGAACGCCTTTCCGCGAAGCGTTCGAAAGCTGCAAAGCATCCTGGCAGGTCTCCTGGCTTAGAGATTCAATTACTTAAGTAATCGAATGGCTCAACACAGTGGCGCGACCGCGCGGGATTCACACCCGCTTCCCTATTCTCCCCTTGTCGGGGCACCCAGAGGCTTCTAATAAAAAGAGCGACTTGATCAGCGCGGACACTATCACGCGTTTGGGGAGGTGTCAAACATTTGCGAGAGACGATTAACAGCAATGTATACTCTCTTGCGTCACCAATCTTTAGTTTAGAAGTCTTGACCAACCTGCGCTGTGACCGCGTGACAAAACTTTCCTTTATGACCTTCCGCTCGACAAGCTCTGACGCAAACATTCGGAACGAAAAAGTCGAGAAGGAATTCCTCTCGAGACGCTGGTCAGCTTTTCTGGGTGCGGCAATAGTTGTCTTGTTCGTTGCCGTCCGGTTGTGGCGCTTGACGGCGTCGTGTCTTTGGTTTGATGAAATCTTCAGCATTCATGCCACGCGTCATGGCTGGACTGAGCTGCTGCGTTTTGTCGCTGCAGACATAATTCATCCGCCGTTGTTTTATTTGCTACTCAAGGTTTGGATTGCTATCGGCGGGGAATCTTTGATTTGGTTACGGTTGTTTCCGGCACTCGTCAGTATGGCGACGATTGTTCCCTTCCCGCTGCTCTGTCGCGAGCTGGGGCTTAGACGACACGAGCGCAACCTGGCGTTATTGCTGCTGGCCGTTAACGGCTATCTGATCAAATACGCCCAGGAACTGCGGATGTACTCGCTATTGATGTTTATTTCAGTTTGTTCGCTCTGGCTCCTCATGAAAGTCTTCAGACTGGAACAAACTACCCGCAAACAATTTGTATGGTTGTTTCTAGTCAATCTGCTGCTGGTGTATTCGCACTATGCCGGCTGGCTGGTCGTAGTTCTCGAGGCTTCGGCGCTACTAATCTGGCGGCGGCGTGAGGCCAAACGGTTTCTGATCGCCGTTGCCATAACGATGCTCGCTTATGCGCCGTGGGTTTACCTTGTTACGCGAAATGCAGAAGCTGGAAAGGGATTGGCGCAGAACATCGGCTGGGTTATGCGGCCAACTTTCAGGGACATAACGCAGTTCTATGCGCTACTAAATAAACCCTTCTGGTTTGTTCAGAGCAGTGCGGCGCGGCCTTATGATTTGTTGACGGCTATCTTCGCGCTGTTACTTTTTGGCGCGCCTCTGTTGATGTGGTCGGTTCGCCTATGGCGGCCCGGTGGGCAGGCTAATGACCGGGGCGTGCAAGCATTTCGCGCGCTGTACCTGTTCGCGTTGGCTCCGGCGACGATCGTTTTCGCGTTGAGTTGGCTCTTGCCACAATCAAGCTGGGGCACTCGGCACTTTATTATCGCTGCAGGGCCCTATTCGATTTTGGTTGCGGTGGCGATTGCACGACTCCGACGCGTCTGGGCCAGAATCGCGATCTCCCTGGTCCTGGGATCCTGGTTTCTATTAGCCGGATCCGCCTGGGTCCTAGCGAGTCCGCCAGTTTATATCTGGTGCGCATGGGAGCCGCTCGCGCGCCAGGTTGTAACGAGCGAACCGCCACCGACGGCAGAAGTTCGCGTGTATGCGTTTGAGGATTTAGTTGCATACCATCTCTGGTTTGCATTTGATTCCCCTGAATTTCAGGTATTTGTCATCAAGAATCTGGAGGGTATTCAAGAAGACCCGGCTTATTTTCTACCCCGGCGATTCAACGAAATCGCATTGCAGAATATCGCTCAGATAAATGGGAACGAGATCTGGATCGCGTATCGAGCTGCGCGTTGGGATGAAACGCTCCCACCGCTAAACACGCTCGAGACGATGGGCTATACCGTACGAAATATATATTCCAGTTCAGCTCAGGGCCAGCGGGCTTTTATGGTCAGGATGACCCGAAAGGAATAGCGCTGGGGTAATGTTCGGCTTCTCAAGAAACTATATTTTTCAGTCAGGCTTTTGCTCTACTTTTTCAGGTCAAGTAAGATTGCGGCGTCTCAAAAATCACATTGGAGTCCCAAGCTAATGATTAAAACGGTCGAATGGACCAAGGAAGGCGTGCGCATGATCGACCAGCGGCTGCTGCCGACCGAAGAAAAGTATTTGATGTTGCGATCCTGGGAAGAGGTCGCGGAGGCAATCAAAAAAATGGTGGTACGCGGAGCGCCGGCAATCGGTGTATCTGCAGCCATGGGCCTTGCCCTGGGCGCGAGTCAATCAGTGGGCATGTCGGTCGCCGATCTGGAAGATGACTTTACCTATATGTGCCAGGTGATGAGTGAGACCAGGCCGACGGCGGTCAATTTGTTCTGGGCAATTGAACGAATGCGCGACCGGTTCAATGGCGAAAAGCGCAAGACGAAAAACGTGGAAGAAATTAAGGCGAGTCTGGTCAATGAAGCGCAACAGATATTTAAGGAGGACATCGCGGCCAATCGCGCTATCGGAAGGTTTGGCGCCGACTTGATTTCCGATGGCGATACCGTGTTAACGCATTGCAATGCGGGTGCGCTGGCAACAGCCGGCGATTATGGAACTGCGCTTGGAGTTATTCGCGGCGCTCGCGATGCGGGCAAGCGCGTAGCCGTAATTGCTGATGAAACCAGGCCATTTTTGCAAGGCTTGCGCCTGACGGCGTGGGAGTTGGCCAAAGACGATATTCCGGTGACTGTTATTACCGACAACATGGCCGGTCACGTAATGCAGAGCGGAAAAGTTAATGCGGTAGTTGTTGGCGCTGATCGGATTGCGGGTAACGGCGATACTGCAAACAAAATTGGAACGTACATGGTTGCCGTGCTCGCGCGAAAACATGAGATTCCTTTTTACGTTGCCGCGCCCGTCACAACTCTTGACTTGACTCTAAAGTCAGGAAAGGAAATCCCTATCGAACAGCGTGATACTAGAGAAGTCACGCACATCAGGGGTCAGCAAATGGCGCCCGAAGGGATTCAAGTTAGCAACCCCGCGTTTGACGTAACGCCAAATGACTTAATAACCGCGATTATTACCGACCGGGGCGTTGCGAGGCAGCCGTACACGGAGAGCCTGCAAAAGTTGATGGACACGAGTAGCAGCGCGGCGGCGTCGCAAGACTGACGACGCATCACTTCCCGTCATTCCTTTCCACAATCTCTAAGGCTTTGCAAAGCGGCTGTGCTGCCACCAATCCATCGTCAGCCGTAAACCCGTTTGCAAGTCAACTTGAGGCGCAAAGCCAAGCAGTTCGCGGGCACGCGTGATGTCCGCGAGACTGTCCCGCACGTCACCCTTACGAAGATCCTGATAATCTGCTTGCACGTTATTCTTGCCGGTCAGTAGTTTAAGCTGGTCTAACAGCTGGTTGAGGGTCACTCGTTCTCCGTTGGCGATGTTGATGACTTGACCAATTCCTTTTGTTGTTTCCGCAGCCTTGAGGTTCGCCGCAACGACATTTGCGATATAGGTGAAATCCCGCGACTGTTCGCCATCGCCATAAATCACCGGTTGCTGATCAGATAAAAGCGCGCTGATAAATCGAGAGATCACGCCTGAATACTGCGAGCTGGGATCCTGGCGCGGCCCAAACACGTTAAAGTAACGCAATGAAACTGACTCCAAACCGTAGACGCGGGTGAAGACCTGGCAGTAATACTCCCCCACTAACTTCGCCACCGCATAAGGAGAGAGAGGATCCGGCAGCATCGTTTCAACTTTAGGAAGCGTCGGCTGATCGCCGTACGCGGAGCTTGAGGCAGCATAGATTACACGCCTAACGCCCTTGTCTCGCGCGGCTAACAACAGCGAGAACGTTGAATCAACGCTGGCAATATGCGTCTGCCGTGGGTTTTCAACGGAACGCGGCACTGAAGGGATGGCGGCTTCGTGAAAGACCAACTCAACATCTTCAAGACTCTTACGCAAGGCTGACTCGTCAGCAAGGGTCGCCTCGATAAAGTCCACATCACCGCCGACTTCCTCAATGTTTTCGCGATAGCCAGTGGATAGATCGTCGATAATACGGACCCGGGCTCCAGCATCGACTAGTCCCGCGGCGATATGGGACCCGATGAAGCCCGCACCGCCAGTAACAAGCGCTATTCCTTTTAGGGCCATAATTGAACTAGTAAGTTCGAGCGAATTTGCGGCTCGCGCGAATAAAAGTGAGCCATTATCGGCCGACGCCCACGTACTCAAAACCTAATTCACGCATGTCTTCAGGTTGGTAAATATTTCGTAAATCAGCGATGCGCGGTGTTTTCATTAGATCGTGGATGCGACGCATATCAAGCGCGCGAAATTGATTCCATTCCGTAATGAAGACTAAAGCATCAGCATTTGTCACTGCCGCGTACTCGTCTGCGACATATTCAATTCCCGACAGAACCCTGGCAGCTTCGACCATTGCGACGGGATCATAGGCTGTAACTTTTGCGCCGCCTTCGATCAAACCTTTGATGATACTGATCGATGGCGCTTCACGCATGTCATTGGTCTCAGGTTTAAAAGCCAAACCAAGAATAGCGATTGTTTTCCCTTCGAAACCGCCGACGAGTTTTTCAATCTTGGGTATCATCGCCAGACGCTGTCGGCGATTGACTTCGATCACGGCATCAACGATTAACGAATCTCGGCCGAACTCACGCGCTACCGAAGCAAGCGCCTGTGTATCCTTGGGAAAACATGAGCCCCCAAACCCGGGTCCCGGATGGAGAAACTTGCTCCCAATGCGCCGATCCATACCAATGGCGCGAGCTACGTCATGCACATCACAGCCAATGCTTTCGCACATGTTCGCAATCTCGTTGATGAAGGATATCTTGGTAGCCAGAAAAGCATTCGCCGCATACTTGGTGAGTTCTGCGGCCTCTAGAGAAGTAAGAACGAAGGGCGCCTCGATTAAATAAAGGGGCCGATAGAGATCTCGCATGATTGCGATGGCCTCTTCGTCACTACTGCCAATCACGACACGGTCCGGTCGCATGAAATCATTGATGGCCGCGCCCTCCCGCAAAAACTCGGGATTGGAAACTATGCCAAAATTCAGACGGGCCTTTTGCTTTTCGCGAATTAACTTGCGCAGCCGCTCACCCGTTCCAATCGGCACTGTCGATTTGGTGACAATGACTTTGTAACCGTTCATGTGTTGAGCGATAGAAGCCGCGGCCGCTTCAACAAAACTGAGATCGGGCGAGCCATCACTATTCGGCGGCGTACCCACTGCCAGAAAAATTACCAACGCCTGCTCAACTGCCTGTTGAATGTCCGTAGTAAACCGCAGCCGTCCCGACTGCACGTTCTTCGTAACCAACTGTTCAAGACCGGGTTCATAGATCGGCATCTCGCCTGCTGAAAGGCGGGCTATCTTTTCCGCGTCAATATCAACGCAAGTTACGTCTACGCCAAACTCAGCGAAACAAGCGCCTGTTACCAGGCCGACATAACCCGTGCCAATTACCGCAATATGCATGAAGTGACCTTTAGGGAAATCAGGAAGGACTGACTTGGTAAGCAAAAGCTTGCGGGCCAAGCACGACCTGAGTCGCGTGACCCGCAAAGTTGTACGTACATGACCTCAGCGCCAATTAACGCGCTGCGGTTTTTGTTGAACCGGTGCAACCGATCATCTACCTGGACGGGCTGATCACAATCGCATTGCCGCCAAAGCTAAGATCGTTGTCGTGAATGAGCGCGTAAAAGATCAAAGCAGCCGCTGCGCCGCCAGCCAATAGAAAGGCCGCCAATTCGCCGCTGCTCATCTTATCGTCATCATCGCCCGGATCATTCTTTGGATTCGGCGTGCCGGCACTTGCGCTTTCACCAGCAGCAACTTGCTTAGTAGTGTCGCCCACACGCAGGAGGGCCAGACCCGAGTGAGTTGTAAGGGAGGTAATTCCCTTCAGCACATTCACAGTAAACGAAGTCGCCTGGGTACCATCAACCACGACCGCGCCATCCTTGGTGGTGAAATTAACTGTTACACCAGCCAAAGTTGAAACCTGAGCACTGCCGCTGTCGAGCAGACCGGTGATGCCTTTGTCCGTAAAGCTCAGTCGCAGGCTCGAGTTTGGTGAAAGCTCCACCCGACCCAGTTTGCTGAGGTTAACGGTCGCGGCGCTCTTGTCGGCGGTTGTAATCACGCTGTCGGAAAACAACGTCCCACCAGAAACCGCCGTTTCGCCATTCACAGTAACCTGACCGGAGATTGATAGCTCTCCCGATGGGGCCTTTGCTGCCGGCGACGCCAACACTACCATTGAGTAAACACTCAGAATGGCCA
>JBDUCB010000055.1:0-26544 GCA_040003695.1 bacterium | reverse complement strand
AGGCAGACGTCTACATCTGCGGCGCGCGCACCAAAAAGGGAACGCCGTGCTCGCGGCGAGTTCATGGGCCGGTGCGTTGCTGGCAGCACAAAGGCATGCCGGCCATGTTGCCGCAGGAAAAACTTTTGGTGAAGGGATGATTGTCCGACAAACTTTAGTTTGTCGCTCACGTCAGGCAACGACAAGCTAAAGCATGTCGGACATTGAAAAATATTTTAACGCTGTGGGCAATCTCGATTATAAACAATTCGCCGGACGCCATCGTCCCCATATTCATCCTCCCGGCGCGACTCTCTTTGTGACGTATCGACTAGCCGGATCCATTCCGCAATCTACAGTACGCGAGTACAGAGCGCAGAAAGAATGGTTGAACAACGAAGTGAATCGAGCGATCCGGATAGTGAAGGTCGATCAGGGACCCGAATTGATGAAGTGGCTTAAGCGAGTTGAGCGTTTTAGGCGCATATGGTTTGTGAGATTTGAAGACATTCTCCACAGAGCAGACTGCGGTCCAATGTGGATGAAAGATGAAAGAGTAGCTGAAACTATAGCGGAAGGCCTGCATTTGCTGGACCATAAGGATTACAGACTGGATTCTTATTCTGTGATGTCGAATCACGTTCACACCATTTTCAAGCCGCTTATTTC
Source organism: bacterium (assembly GCA_040003695.1). GTDB lineage: Bacteria > Acidobacteriota > Blastocatellia > Pyrinomonadales > Pyrinomonadaceae > PSRF01. The sequence goes on along the minus strand of JBDUCB010000055.1, from coordinate 25,896 downwards.
CGAACAGACTATGAGGGAGGCCCGTGAAGACGATGGACACCTGAAAATTATCAGCGAGTATCCTGGCTTGTCCCGAATCATGCATTTGTTGAAAGGGCGCAGTGCTCGAAAATGCAATCTCATCTTGTCCCGCTCAGGAAACTTTTGGGAACACGAAAGTTTTGATCACGTCATTCGGCCCGGAAAGTTCGAGCGAACGATGAGATACGTCCTAAACAATCCGGTGAAAGCAGGTTTAGTAAAGCATTGGACAGAGTGGCCTTGGAACTATTGCCGCCAGGAATTGTCCGACAAACTTTAGTTTGTCGCTCACGTCAGGCAACGACAAGCTAAAGCATGTCGGACATTGAAAAATATTTTAACGCTGTGGGCAATCTCGATTATAAACAATTCGCCGGACGCCATCGTCCCCATATTCATCCTCCCGGCGCGACTCTCTTTGTGACGTATCGACTAGCCGGATCCATTCCGCAATCTACAGTACGCGAGTACAGAGCGCAGAAAGAATGGTTGAACAACGAAGTGAATCGAGCGATCCGGATAGTGAAGGTCGATCAGGGACCCGAATTGATGAAGTGGCTTAAGCGAGTTGAGCGTTTTAGGCGCATATGGTTTGTGAGATTTGAAGACATTCTCCACAGAGCAGACTGCGGTCCAATGTGGATGAAAGATGAAAGAGTAGCTGAAACTATAGCGGAAGGCCTGCATTTGCTGGACCATAAGGATTACAGACTGGATTCTTATTCTGTGATGTCGAATCACGTTCACACCATTTTCAAGCCGCTTATTTCCGAACAGACTATGAGGGAGGCCCGTGAAGACGATGGACACCTGAAAATTATCAGCGAGTATCCTGGCTTGTCCCGAATCATGCATTTGTTGAAAGGGCGCAGTGCTCGAAAATGCAATCTCATCTTGTCCCGCTCAGGAAACTTTTGGGAACACGAAAGTTTTGATCACGTCATTCGGCCCGGAAAGTTCGAGCGAACGATGAGATACGTCCTAAACAATCCGGTGAAAGCAGGTTTAGTAAAGCATTGGACAGAGTGGCCTTGGAACTATTGCCGCCAGGAATTGTCCGACAAACTTTAGTTTGTCGCTCACGTCAGACAACGACAAGCTGAAGCTTGTCGGACATGAAGCTTGTCGGAAAATTAACGCAAACTACCGGATCGTCTTCACCGGCCCGGAAGGTTTAGGCGGCAATTTCACCGGAGTCTTCAACCGCGCCATTACCTCCGCGATGCCGCGTTCGAGTTGCGCATCGCGTCCCTCAATTTCCGACTTCGGATCGTTGTCAACCTCAATGTCCGGATCGACACCGTAACCTTCGATAATCCAGTTGCCGTTCTTATCGGCCAGGCCAAAACCGGGAACGAAGATCGTGCCACCGTCGATTAGTGGCCCGCGGCTTTGAATACCAACCACGCCGCCCCACGAACGTTTGCCGATCAATGGACCCAGCGCGGCTTCGCGAAACATGTAGGGGAAGATGTCGCCATCCGATGCCGAGTTCTGATCGAGCAGGGCCACCATCGGCCCGATGAATACTGCGTCAGGATAGGTAAAACCCTCATCGTCAGTGCGTTCATAGTTAAGGCCTAACAATTTGCGCCGCAGCCGTTCGATCAGCATGCGCGAAACGTTGCCGCCGCCATTGGCCCGCACGTCGACTATCAATCCTTCTTTGCGAATCTGCGGATAGTACCATTTGATAAATTCACGAATACCGTTGGCGCCCATATCGGGAATGTGGATATAGCCCACACGCCCGCCTGTCGCCTGGTCCACCTTGCGACGATTTTGAGTAATCCAGTCGAGGTAGATCAGACTTCCTTCATCAGTAACCGGACGATAAGAAACGATGCGCGCACCCTGAAACGACGGGGTTTTATTTACGGTTAGCGAAACGGGATTGTCGGCTTTGAATCGCAACAAACGATAAGGATCGTCAGTACCTTTCAATTCTTCGCCGTCAATTGCGAGGACATAGTCGCCGACGTTGATGTTGACGCCGATTTCATGCAGCGGCGAGCGATAGACGTCCTCTTCGTTTTCGCCTTCGAAAATTTTGGAGATGCGATAGCGGCCGCGGCGGGATTTGGAAATCGCCACCTTCTATGTAAGCGTGCTGAATAGTCAACTCCGAAATCATTTCGCTAATGACGTAGTTGAGATCCGAGCGATGGGCGACGTATTGCAGCAACGGCTTATACTGCTCGCGCAACGCGGCCCAGTCATAACCGTGCATGTTCGGAACGTAGAAGAAATCGCGATAGCGACGCCAGACCTCATTGAAGATCTGGTTCCATTCTTCGGCCGGAACGCGATCTACAAACAGGCCTGAAGTAGCGACCGGTTTTTTGGTCTTATCGCCCTGCGGCGTGGCATCGTAAATGTTGTAGCCCGGTCCCTGCGCAACCAGCACTTTTGAGCCGTCGTCAGACATCGTATAGCCGCGAATGTCTTCCGCAATCGTCGATTCCTTACGATCTTTGAAGGCAAAGATTTTCAGCACCGTAGGACGATCGCCCGGGCGACCATAGTAAAACGCGGAACCGACCGCATAGATCAAATGGCCGGTCTTTGCCGAGACGCCGCCATAGTTATCGGCGGTCACGGGAACGCGAGCCACGCGCGCCGCGAGACCGTCGAAATCGATCGTCAGGGGCGCTTGCGACTTCACTCCGGTATCGGATTTGGGTTCGCCCGGCGCCGGGGTGGCTGTCTTTTCGGCCTCCGGAGTTGGCTCTTTCGCGGGCTCCTTTGCCGGTTCCTTCAATTCTTTGTTGATGCCTTTCGCTGGAGGCTTGGGCTCTTCACCGGGAGGTGCGCCTTTCGGCTTCGGTGTTTCATCTGGCTTGCTGATTGTTACTTCATCACTCTCCGGTGGAAACGGATGTTTGACGTCTTTACGCAAAGCCATCGCGTAAATGTACGACGTGCGGTTCGTCGCATAGTTGAATTCTATTTGCGAGATCTGCGGTTGAAACTCTCGGTCGCTTAAAAAGTACAGATAGTTTCCCTGCGGGTCCCACGCTGGAGCGTAGGAATTGAACATGTCGTCGGTGACACGACGAAGCTTGCCGTCGGCCACGCTCCAGATGTAGATGGTCGAAAAGCGATTGGGATTCGTATCCATGCTGAAGGAAAGAAAGTTCCCACGCGGCGACCAAACATAGTCGCGCACCTGGCCATGCGGGCCATCGGCAATTTCAATCATCTTGTGATCGGCGAGCGTGACCACATAAATCTTTCCGTCCTTGTCGCTGAAGGCGATGCGCTTGCCGTCGGGCGACCATTCCGGTTGATAACGCATGGCGTTGCCGCCGCTGGTAATTTGTTCGGCTGGTTTCAAACCATCCTGCTGCACCACATACAACTCCTCTTCGCCGCTGCGATCAGAAATGTATGCTATGCGCGATCCGTCAGGAGACCACGCGGGCCACTTGTCGTGCGCGCCTGACGAATGCGTCAAGTTGCGCGTCGGGCCTTTCTCAATCGGGGCGGTGAAAATATCGCCACGCGCGGCAAACAGCGCGCGCTCACCTTTCGGACTTAGACCAACTGCTTCGATAAAACTGGAAACTGGGATGCGGCTGGGACGACGCGACAAACCTTCGTCAGGAACGGTAATGGAAATAGGCGTGCTGCGATTGCTTTTGGTGTCGAGCACCTGAAGTTCGCCGTTCAACTCGTAAACGATTCTTTCCTGGTTGTCGGAGCTCGGCCAACGCACATCCCAGGTCTTGTTGCTGGTTACTTCAGTTGTCTTGCCGCTGGGAATATCATAAGCATAGAGATTGAAATGGCCATCGCGATCCGAATTGAAGTAGATCGTGTCGCCAATCCACATTGGATCGCGCGTGGCGCGCGGGCCTTCGGTAATGCGCTTCGTTGCATAGCTTTTCAAATCGAAAGTGTAGAGCGCATTCGCCTGTCCGCCGCCATAACGTTTTTCGGATCGGAAATCCCGCGACTGGGGCGAGTAGACCATCTGATCGGCGTTGGGTGAATAATCGCCTGAGCCTGCTTCCGGCATCGGCAAAGCCTCGGCTGGTCCACCCTCGACCGAAACCGAGTAAAGCCGCGCAATCGGCAGCGCCCACGAATCTCGTAGTGCTCGAAAAAAGATTCGCTTGCCATCACGGCTCCAACCATAGACTTGATTGTCCCAACCCCAGCGCGGCGCCAATGGTCCTTTTGCCGGATAAAATGTTAGCTGCCGCGGCACACCGCCACTTGCCGGCACAACATAAACTTGCTCATCGCCGTCATACTGGCCGGTGAACGCGATCCACTTGCCGTCGGGCGAAAATTTCCCAAACACTTCCATGCCGGGATGCGATGTCAGGCGCATCGCAAATCCCCCCGCCGCCGGCGCGGTCCACAAATCGCCACCGTAAGTGAAAACTACGCGGTCGCCGTAGATATCCGGAAAGCGAAGCAGCTTCGTCTGTGAATAAGTGGTCGTTACCAAGCCAAGAGCGAGCGCCAGAAACATTACTGATCTGAAGAGACGATTAAGGATGCTGCGATTGAGCAAGGTTGGTTCCTCCTGAAGCAAATCCGGAAATTCCTTTTTTTACAGTCGTAGAGATGTGTCTGCTGATTCCATTTGGAACAGAGACTTACTTGCTGACTTTGGCTGCGAAAAGAATGTTGAGCCTAGCTTAGAAAGCAATTTCAAGTAAAACAAACATACGGGGATGCCCTCATCTTACGCGCAGAAGCCGCGCCAGGTTTCAAACTGACAAAAAACACCGGGCAAGGGAGTAGCCCTCGCCCGGCGGGTTTATCGTTTAGAGGCGGCGTTGCCCGCCGTCGCTGGTTTGAACTTCATTATTTCTTTGGCTTCTGACCCTTTTGATTGGCGTTTGCGTTTGTCGTGCTGGCGACGACGGCGAGCATGTTCTTTACGCTCTTCACACCTTCCACGGCTCTGGCCACAGCCTCGGCTTTGGCTTTCTGTTCAGCAGTGGCCACAGATCCACTTAACGTCACAACAGCGTTAGCTACGTCAACGTTGATGGTTGAGTCGCGCAGATCGTCAGCCGCGGCCAGATCGAAACGAGTCTTTACCCAGAGCCAGCCATCGTCGAGCCCGGTACCGATCGTGCGCCCGGCGCCCTTCGCTTGCTTCGCGTAGCTCTCCTTGTTCTTTTCATACTCTTCGCGAGTCAGGGCGCGGTTCGAGTTGGCTTTCGCATTCGTATTTTCGTTCGCCACGACCGTATTCGTGTTGGCGTTAGCGCGCGTGTTGCCATTTTCGTTGGCGGTTTGATTGCAGCCAGTTAATAACGCGGTGATTGCGGTGGTAATTATGAATCCCAAAAGCTTGCTTCTCATGTGTGTCCAGTCCTCCTTAGTGAAATCGATTAGTTCGGAAAACATACGTCCGAACCAAAACCCGCCAGTGGCCCAAATTAAGGGAGTAGCGGCGCACGTTATTATTAAGGGGTTGTATGAATCTGACGGGTCAGAAAACCTTGGGGATTCAACGCAGGATAATTACAGCAAAGATTGGGCCAAGGCGGGTCTTGTCAGTACCACCCCGCGGTAGCGGGTGGGTGACGGTTGGCCCATCTGCTATCCTGACCGGTCGAGATACTGACAGCCTTCCGTCTTACCATTTGACGGTGCCTTCTTTGGTTGTATCAATCTCAGCTTCCACCGGCGGCGCCTCGCCAAACAAAAACCCTTTGATGTTGTCGAACAGAAAGTTTTGTGCGTCCGGGTTGGTTAGATCCAAGCCGTAGTGATTAATGATTTGCGTCTGCTTCTGTAACCAACCGCTCCAGCACGGTTGGCAGATCTCGCTGCCAATGCGTTGGCCCAGTTCGTTGGGAAAGGGAGAAAACCCGACCGCGGGTCGCTTCTCGCCACAATGTCTGCATTTGATCGTTTCGGCCATTCGTTTCGCTTCTCTCTCTGGTGAATTTGGGAAACGAATTATAGCTTGTCCCTACATAGCGCTGCTATTGGTGCGCGCCTGGATACCAAATTCACTGATCAGCCGGTGCAAATAGGAGCGACTGATCCCCAGTCGTTTGGCCGCTGCCACTTTGTTTCCGCTTTCCGCTTCCAGCGCGGTAATGATCAGACGGCGCTTCAACGCCGTGACCGCGCCTTCAAAAGTTTTGTCACTTGCTACACCGGGAGCCGGCAGCGCCTTCAACATTTTCTCCGGAAGAAATTCCAGTCCCAGCGTGGCGCTGCGGTCGAGCAACACCAGGCGCTCCATTAAATTCTCAAGCTCGCGAACATTTCCCGGCCACTCATATTCGTAGAGCGAATCCACCAGCGCCGGTTGCAATTGCGGCGTTGCGCGGCAATGTTTTTCGGCTGCTTTGGCAGCGAAATGGGCTGCCAGGCTGGGGATGTCTTCGGCGCGCTCGCGCAACGGCGGCAGCACCAACGGCACTACATTGAGCCGGTAAAAAAGATCACGGCGAAAGTTTGCGGCTTCAACTTCTGTTTCCAGATCGCGATTGCTGGCCGCAATCAGACGAATATCGACTGTCAAAGTTTTTGTGCCGCCTACGCGTTCAAAGGCACGCTCCTGCAAAACGCGCAGCAGCTTAACCTGCACACTCGGCGTCAACTCGACGATCTCGTCCAGAAACAATGTGCCGCCATCAGCTAACTCAAAACGGCCCTGCCTTGAATAATTGGCCGAAGTGAACGCGCCTTTTTCGTGGCCAAACAATTCTGATTCAATCAGCGACTCGGGCAGCGCGGCGCAACTGACGCCGATAAACGGTCCGCACGCTCGCTGGCTTTCTTCATGAATAGCGCGTGCCAACATCTCTTTGCCGGTTCCGTTTTCACCGATGATCAAAACGGTGGCACTCGTGCCGGCAACCGCGCGCGCTTGCTTCAAAGTTTTTTCCAGCGCCTGACTGGATCCAATCAAGCGGCCAAAGCCTGTTGCTCCTACCAGCTCGTCGCGCAAGCGTGCATTTTCAAATTCCAGCCGGCGCATGCGCACAGCCTGGTTGACGATGTGCAAAACTTCCGCCGCGTCGAGCGGCTTTTCAAAGAACCCATAAGCGCCACGCTTGACCGCTTCCAACGCTGCGCGTTTCGAGTTGCTGGCTGTGATGACAATCACCTGCACCGGTGGGTTTTGCTCGCGCGCTGCCTCAATAATTGCCAGTCCTTCGGAAATGTCTTCAACGTTGGGCGGCAAATGCAAATCGCTGAGAACCAGATCGATCTTTTCCTGCTGGAACAATTTTACGACTTCTTCACGCGAAGCTGCTTCAAGCACGCGGTAGTCCGAGTTAAGTGTCCAGTAAAGTCCGCGGCGGACCGACTCGTCGTCATCGACGACCAGCAGGGTTTCTTTCACTCTTGCTTCTTTAGATTGAGTTTCGTGGCCCATCGCAAACTCTGTCACACGACTGCCGCAGCGGGCTGAAAATCGATTGCAAAACGTCTGGGCGACAAATGGTAAGGTTAAGCGGGAATTATTTACCGCGCTTCAATTGGCGCCGATGGTAGCACGACCCTAAACGTTGTACCAGCACCTTGCCGCGACTCAACCTCGATTGTGCCGCCGTTTGCGTTGACTACTTCGCGGCACGTGTATAGACCGAGGCCGACTCCCTTCCGTTTCGTGGTGGCAAAGGGATGAAACAGTCTTTCCGCGATAAAGCGCTCGCTCATTCCGTCGCCTGTATCACTCACACTGAAGAACGGTTTGCCGCCCTCAATGGCGCCTGCGGCAATGGTTAACGTCCCGCGCTTATGGCCCATCGCTTCCAGTGCATTGATGATCAGGTTCTCGACCACCTTGTCAATGCGATCGGCGTCAACCAGCGCGAAAAGAGAGTCTGGTAGGTCGATCTTAATTTCGTGTTGCGTGCGCGCGGGTTCCGCAGTCATGGCAATCACTCGTTTCAATACTGGCACCAGATCGAATCGCCGCGGCCGCTTATGCTCACCGCTCAAAGTGTTCACCGGGTTGCTTAAGCGGGTTACGAGCGCTCGCAATTTATCAGTGGCGCCGGTCAGAGATTGCATGGCATCGGCGCGGAACTCTTCCTTTTCGAAGTGCTGTTCCATGTTGTTCACGATCAGGGACAAAGCCGCGATGGCGTTTTTGAGATCGTGAGTCAGGACCGCGGACAGCCGCACGAAAGATTGAAACTGCCGGCCTTCAGCTTCGCGCGCGAGCTGCTCGCGCAGTTGCTTTGTCACCAGGCCAACGTTATCGGCTAATGGCCGCAGATCATCGCTCGAGAGCAACTCGATGCGGTGGTCCAACTTGCCTTTGGCAATCTCGCCAACGCCGGCAGCGACGCGATCGATACTTTTCGTTTTGCGGTGATAATAGTTTGAAATGAAGACCGCGGCCGTCAAGCCAACCAGCAATGCCAGGACGATTCCGATCCAGCCGTAGCGCCGCGCGTCTCGCGATGCCAGCGAATAATTGCGTGTGACCGCCAGCGAGAGTTTGGTTTCCAGCAGGGGAGCATAAACCGCCAGCCACTGATCGCCGTCTACAGAATTGAATTTGTTAGTTCCCGTATGACCGGCGACCATTTGCGAAGCAATGTTAGCGAAGTAAGGCATCGACGCTTGTGATGGTTGGTGTTTGAGAGCGGCGTTGGTGTGGTAAACAATCCCACCTTCATCGTCTACAACCAGCACGATTGTCGAGCGCCTGGAAGTGTTTTTGTTTTCAGCGACCGAAGACTCGAGCGGACGGGCCGCCGAAGAAATAATCGAATCGAGTCGCAGGTCTGCTACCAGAGCGCCGCGACTCGCTGCTGCAGCAAATGAAACTGGGGCCGTGCAACGAAGGGTTTTTCCCAGCGAAGCTGTCGAGATTATCGAGCAAAGAGGCTGAACGTCTTTCGTAGTCCATACAACAGGATCGGGTTGAATTTGCTCTGCCAACAGATCGCGCGTGCGAAAAGAGATGTCGCCGGTTTTCGTAGCGGCCGACTCGGCAACAAAAATCGCGCGCCGGTTCGGAGCGAAGGCCGAAATCACCGCATATGAATCTGGTCCGCGAAATAGTGACGCGATCTGGGTTTTAGTTTCTTTAAGGTCGTTGTCTGACGGCTGCCCTTCGACGTTCTGAAAGTGATCGCTACTCGGCGACGTTGCCTGTTGATAGGCCGTTTGCAGATTGTTTCGCAGCGAACGGCTCTCTGCGAGATTCTTTATCTCTTGTTTTCGCTCAAGCAGTAAGGTCGCAAAACTTTGCCGGGTAGCGGAAAGCTCATGCTCCAGCTCACTATTTACCAACGCTCCGTTGGATCTCACGTTAACAAAAAAATTGATGCCGCTAATAAGCAGCAAAGGCAGAACGCAAAAGAGAGCAAACGTGAGAAAGATTTGTGATCGACTTTGCACCGCGCCACTCCAACCTCGAGGTTGGTAGAGATATTAGCGCAGCCACGTTGTTAGGGTAAGGGTATTTGACAAGCCATTGAATCAAACCGCCGCGCGACCGAATTCAGCCAGCAGCGGGCTGAGGGCCTGAATAATTTCCTGATGGGCCACGCCGTTGCTGGCGACAATGCCATTGCGGTTTTGAACTTCAGGCGAGTTATAACGAAGCGGCCGCCCAAAGAGGTCGGTAAGTTTGCCGCCCGCCTCCTGCAAAATAATTTCCGGCGCGCACGTGTCCCACTGTTTTGTTCGCGGCGATAAGTGAACGTAGAGGTCGCACTGCTGGTCGACAATCAAGCCAACTTTTATCCCCACTGAGCCGCGACGAACTTCCTGCTTCACACCAAATGCCTTCACAACTTTATCCATGCGCGGGCTGCGATGTGAACGGCTGGCCGCCAGTCGCATCGTCGAAAGATCGAGATGATTCGATACTCTTGCTTGTTCCGGTTCCATATCAGGCCGTTCGACCCAGGCGCTGCCACCACGAACGGCGCGATACAGCACGCCGGTCAATGGCAGGTAAACAACTCCAAGCACGCAATCGCCGTTTTCCGCCAAGCCAATCTGTACTGCGAAATCGCCGTTGCCGTCGATGAAGCCGGTGGTGCCGTCGAGCGGATCAATCATCCAAACGCGCAACTTGCCGAGCCGGCGTTCCGTATCAATCGATTCTTCGGCAAGAATGCCGTCTTCGGGAAACTCGCGGCTTAGCCGCTGCACAATAATTTCATTTGCGATTCTGTCTGCCTGCGTTACCGGCTCGCGATCGTCCGCGTCTGCTTTTTGTTCAATCTCAAGCGGACCTTCGTAGACGTCGAGAATAGCTGCGCCCGCTTCGCGCGCCAGATCAAGGGCGACGCGCAACTCATGATCGTAGATATGTTTATTGGTCTCCATTCGTTCGGATCGCGGCTGGGTAGTCGGAAATATTCAAGCTAAGGAGTCTCATGGTTGGGAAGGGTGGTTTACCCCCGCCTTGTTTGAATAGCATCCGATCAGCGGCGGCAAGGCGGGGTCCCCAGCGGGGCAGCCCCGCTGGGGTGCTAATCCCGCCTTCCCGACCTTGAGATCCCTTATCTTGGATCATTCCCGCTAGCTCCGCGCCTCAGTGACGAAGTATTCAGACTACCTTGGCAGCTTCACGAATGACTTCCAGCGTCTCCTGAATATCCGCGCGCGTGGTGCGAAAGTTTGTAATGCAGGCACGCAAAGCAAAGTTGGTGTGAATGGTGGCGCTGGAAAGATAAGCGCGACCGCCGCGCTGCACTGCATACATGATGCGAGAATTTAACTCATTAAGGTATGTGTTTCTTTCGGCTTGTTCCTCGTCCTGCAGTCTCGCGCGCATACTCGCCGGCACATAGCGAAAACAACAGATACTCAACTGCGGTCGCGACATCAGCTCAAAATCTTCCGCCGCTTCGACAAGCTGGGCCAGATATGTAGCCAGCGCATTGTCTTCAGTAATCGCCGCGGCGATCCGTTCCACGCCGTAGTAACGAAGCGTCAACCAGATCTTCAAGGCGCGAAACCGTCGCGACAACTCTGGTCCATAGTTCCAAAAAGCAAACGATTCGTCGGCGTCTTCTTCGAGCACCTTGATGTAGTCGGCATCTTCGTTATCAAACGCGACACGGGCTTGCGCCTCATCGCGAAACAAAAGACAGCCACAATCAAGCGGCGCGTATAACCATTTGTGGGGATCCAGCGAAACGGAATCGGCGCGCTCGAGACCGGCGAAAAGCGAACGCTTGCTCTCATCCAGCGCTGCGGGTGCGCCGTATGCGCCATCGACATGAAACCAAAGGCCAAACTCTTTTGCGACGTCTGCAATTTCGGAAAGCGGATCGACAGCGCCGGTGTTAGTCGTGCCGGCACTTGCAACAATACAAAACGGTTTCAGTCCAGCTTGCACGTCCGCAGCGATACGTTCGCGAAGCAGCCGCACCGTCATGCGAAATTGATCGTCGCAACCAACCAGACGAACTTGATCACGTCCAAAGCCAAGTATGTCCGCAGCTTTTGGAATCGACATGTGAACTTGTTCAGATGCATACATCGTCATGGGCACTTCGCTTCGCCAGAGTCCTGCTTGCGAAGCTTCCCTTCCAGCCTTCATCCGGTGCGCGATCAGCAACGCAGTCATGTTAGCCATCGACCCGCCGCTGGTGAGCAGTCCACGCGCGTTATCATCGTAACCAATCAACGTGCCGAGCCAGCGCACGACGGTGCGCTCGATTTCAGTAGCGGCTGGACCAGAGCGCCACGAGGTGACATTCGAATTTAACGCCGACGCGATCAGATCAGCGAAAGCGCCTACAGGTGTTGCCGGTGAAGCCACGTAACCAAAAAAACGTGGATGACCGTTTTGCCGGCTGTTTTTGATGATCGTGCGACAGTCGTTTATCAGTTGTTCGACGGGTGCGCCTTTGGCCGGCAACGTTGACCCGATTTGCTCGAGTGTGTCGCCAGCAAATGTTTGCGGGAAAACTGGTAAATCAGAAACTTCGGAAAAGTATTCGAGCACGAGGTCATTAACGCGCAATGATAGTTCGCGCAAGTCTTCGGCAGAGATATCGAGCGAAGACTGTCGAGCTGGGGAGGATTCGATTGTCATTTACTTGGCGGCGGGGCTATAGCGACCAGCAACGAAAGGCGTTCGTTACCTGAATTAGTAACGCCGTGTTTTATACCTGCCGGAGCCGCGACAACCGTGCCGGCCCCAGCCTGTAGTTCTTCGTCGCCGACGGCAAATGTTCCCGAGCCTTCCAACACAAAATAGAATTTATCGGCGCCTTGATGCGCGTGACTGCGCTGCGTTTGGCCCGGTTCGAGACAATTTAGTCCGACCATCACCTGCTCGCCCTGGAACAACGTAGTCTTGTAAAACTTTTCGGCGCTGGAGCCGGCGTGTTCGCGCCAGTTGAAAAAATAATCCATACGTTTCCTTAAGTTATTAATGTAACGGCAGGGCTCGCTTCTGCCCGTGTTGATACCAAGCTCGCGCGGGCAGGGACGAGTCCTGCCGCCACAAATTTTGTGAAGATCGAGAATATACGCGCGCGCGCAAAATCAGCAAGTGCTTCATTCGTTACGGAGGGTGTGTTAGTTTTGAAGTTAACTGAACACACTTGCCGACATCGGTCATCTAATTATGTTAAGCGCCGGCTCAGCTACCCCAGAAGGCACCACTCATTATCGCGATCGCTTCCACGACGCCGCCGAAAATCATTTCCGCGAGCAACAGCAATTGTGGCTGTCATCGATTGGTATCGGCACGTATCTCGGCGATGCGGATGAACAAACTGATCGGGCTTACACCGAAGCAGTTATACGCGCGGTTGAGTTGGGCGCGCACGTCATTGACACGGCCGCCAACTATCGCTTTCAAAGAAGTGAACGCGCGATCGGGAATGCTTTGCGTGATCTCACGGGAAAAGGCTTTTCGCGGGATGAGCTGGTCATCTGCACCAAGGGCGGGTATTTGCCGTTCGTCAGCGCGCCGCCGCGCGACGTGCGTCGCTACGTTGAAGAGACTTTCGTCAAACCCGGCATCGCTGGTTTTGAAGATTTTGTCGGTGGCAGCCATTGCATGACGCCGCGATATTTGCAGAACCAGTTGGACCAGTCGCTCGCGAACATGAATTTGGAGTGCGTTGACGTTTATTACATTCACAATCCTGAAGCGCAGTTGGGCCAGGTTTCTGAAGCCGAGTTTTATGAGCGACTGCGCGCGGCATTTGCGCTGCTTGAAGAGAATCGCGGCGCCGGCAAACTGCAATTTTATGGCGTGGCAACCTGGAATGGTTTTCGAGTCCCTGCTCAAGCGACTGGTTATCATTCCCTGGCGCGCATGGTCTCTCTTGCACGCGAAGTTGGCGGTGAAGCCCACGGCTTTCGTTTCATCCAGTTGCCATTCAATCTGGCAATGCCCGAAGCGTTGACTTTGGTTAACCAACAGCTCGCCGAGCAAAAGTTATCATTGCTTGAAGCCGCAGTCTCGTTAGGCGTAACTGTGATTTCCAGCGCCTCAATTTTCCAGGGACGCGTCGCACACGGTTTACCAGCAGATCTGCGAGAGACATTGGGTTCATTGCCGAACGACGCACAGACTGCAATACAATTTGTTCGCTCGGCGCCCGGAATTACAACCGCGCTGGTTGGCATGAGCGACAGCCAGCACGTGGAAGAAAATTTGCAGCTTGCGCAGGTAGAGCCCGTTGCAACTGAACAATTCATGCAGTTGTTTTCGACTGCGTAAACCATCCGCAGATTACGCAGATTACACAGATAGAAAATGAACGTGTATGAAGGTATCCGGTGGGTCGGAAGGTCGACGTCTATTAACCTTGAGCTGAATGGATCAATTGAATTGATATTTTAATCTATGTAATCTGCGTAATCTGCGGATAAGTCTTCCGATGTCGCAACGACGATACAATTCATTCAACGAGTTCTGGCCACACTATGTTGCCGAGCACAGCAAGCCGCGCACGCGTCTGTTTCACCTGCTCGGCACTTCAATCGCACTCGCGCTGGTGATCTACTTTATCGTTATCGGAAAGTGGTGGCTGTTCCCGCTCGCATTGATACCCGGCTATGGCGCCGCGTGGATTGGTCATTTCTTTATCGAGAAAAACAAACCCGCGACCTTTCAGTATCCACTCTGGTCATTCATAGGCGACTACAAAATGATCTGGCTTATGCTGACTGGCCGGATCGATGAAGAAGTTGAACGAGTTACTAAAGCTTGACGGCGTTCAAGCCGGTATTTAGCCGCGGATTTACGCAAATGAACGCGGATCAGATAACAGTGAGAGCTGCAAGGAAAGAATTCCTCATGAGAATTTCTTAATTTCAGATTCGCGCAAATCCGCGTTAATCCGCGGCTAAAACTTCTGGGGCGTCGTTCGAGTCTGCATCAAAGCGAACCTGCGGCATCCACGCCAGCTTCTGCAAATTCAAAATGTGCGCAACAAAGACCGGCCGCGCATAAAACGCTCGCGACGTGCTGCCGTGTCCGCGTCCTTTGGTGCGCCCCTGAACATATTTGCCAGTGTCTCCGGTTAGCGCATCCACGCCTTTCGTTCGAATAATTTCGCGAATCGCTTCATAATCAGCCTCAACCTGTGTGCGGATAGTTGGATTGTCGAGATTAAACTCGGCCGCCGAATGCACGTATGCCGAAGTCTCCTGCACATCCCGAAAAATTCGCGCCACCACAATCATGCTGCGCAGCTTGTCATAAAGGTGGCTGTCGGTGAATTTATTGGCGACGACTTCGGCGGGCTCAAGCATGGTTATAGCCATCGATTCCTTAACGAGCGCCGTTCCTTCCAAACCGGGAATCACCGGAACCACTTTCAGCTCCCAGGCGCCAAAGTCGGGTGCCTGCAAAGAATTTTGCGGCAGGCCGAGATAGTGTTCGATCACTTGTCCCGCCCAGCCTTTGTTCTTGTGGCCGTTTTTCCATACGGTGATGCCATACGCGTCGGCCAGCGGTCGCAAGTCTTTTCCTGAAAGCAAACGTATCCGTCGCAGCGCCTCAGCTCGCGGCAACGTTTGTGTTTGTATTACGAGCATCCGGAAGATAAAACCAAATTGCCTTGCTGGGTGATCCGTTAAAGTTGTGCGGCAGTATAGAATAGACTTTCGAGATCATTAACGCTGTAACGCAAACTGTTAGTTTGCGCAAAACGTTATTTGCGCAAAACCATACAAGTGCTCTTGCAGCACTAGTCAGCTTTCCTAAAATCATGAGAGGCAACATTCCCATTCCTGAAATACCTCAAGGCGAAGAGCTGTGGCTGATGGTCGTCATTACGTCTGTACGCGAGAAACGAACGCAACAAGGCAAACGCTTTTGCGATGCAATGGCGCGCAACGCAACTGGCTCGCTGGCTTTGAAAATCTGGGGCGAAACACTGGACATTTGGAAAGAGATAAAGCCAGGGCTTTGGGGCATCACCGGCAAGCTCGAAACTTTTCAGGAGCGCTCGCAATTCGTGGTCGCCGAATATCGTCCCATCACCCTTGAACAATATCGCGAACATCAGAACGCGGATCCGGTGCTGCCGCTGGCCTACACCATGGATATCGAGACGCTGACGCTGCCGGATTTTCGCGAACGCATTGGCCCACAGCTCGAACGCTTAGTAAAACTCGGCAACATGCGGCTCGAGCAGCAGCAGCGCTACCTCGAAGACATCGCTGCTGAAGAAGAGCGCTGCTATCAACTGGGATCGCTGAGCGCAGCATCGGGCCGAGTACTTTCAATCGCAGTACACACCGGGCCGGTTCCAGGGATAGATTTCGGCGTCGAACAACCGCAGAGCGAGCAGGTGTTTGGCATCGATGAAGACGGCTTTGAACAGGACGAAAAGAAATCGCTGATCGCCTTTCTCGAGTTCATGAAAGACTTTGATTGCGACACGGATGAGCTCGTCGGCCACAACCTGCTCGGTTTTGACCTACCGTTTATTTTTCAACGCTGTCTGGTCCACTGTATTTCCGTCAAGCCGTTGGTTGATCTTGGTGAGTACCGGGTGCGGGGAGTCTTTGACACGATGCATCACTGGTGGCTGGGCGCAAAACGTTTTGTGAGCCTCGACGATGTCGCCTGGGCATTGGGTATCGAGTCGAGCAAAACAGCGACGGTGGAAGGCAGCAAAGTTTTCGATCTGTATCAGGCGGGAAAACTAGCCGAGATTCGCGAGTACAACCTCAACGACGTGCGCGTGACGCGGAAAGTCTACGAGCGCATGGTCGGCTGCTTTGGACGGTGAGCTGTGTTCGACAAACTTTAGTTTGTCGCAGTCGCGCTGCTGGTAATCGACAAGCTGAAGCTTGTCGGACCACCTGGCCCGCTAACGCGACGTTGTTTCATTTCCGCAACGCCATCTGTTAAACTTCGCTACGAATGAACCCTGAAATTGTCATCGCAATTGTTGTGCTATTCCTGGGGGCCGCTACTGGTGCGGCGCTCGCCTGGCTGCTGCTCAAAACGAAGGTAGGCGCAGTGACCGCTGCCGAAGTGGCGACACTAAAGGAACGCCTTGCCGGCAAGGAAAATGAATTGCAGAAGCTGCACGATGCTCTGCAAAAAGAGGTTGGGGATCACAAGCAATCTCGCGTCGAGAGTGCGCAGTTGCAGGCCGAGGTGCAGGGTGAACGTCGCGCCGCGCAGGAACGAATCTCTTCATTCAATAAAGCTGCAGAAGAACTAGCCGAGAGGTTCAAAGCGCTTTCGCGCGATGCACTGAAAGACAACAACCAATCGTTTCTGCAACTCGCTCACGCAACGCTCGAAAAGTTTCAGGAAAACGCCAAGGGAGATTTGGAGTTCCGGCAGAAAGCGATCGACCAATTGGTCAAGCCGCTTAAAGAGTCGCTGGAAAAAGTTGACGGGAAGATCGGTGAGATCGAGAAGGAGCGCGCGGGAGCATATTCCGAGCTGCGCGAACAGGTGAAAGCGCTGGCAACTTCTCAATTGCAGTTGCAGGCCGAGACAGGAAATCTGGTCAAGGCTTTGCGCACACCGCACATTCGTGGCCGTTGGGGCGAAATTCAACTGCGTCGTGTCGTGGAGCTCGCGGGTATGCTGCAGTACTGCGATTTTGTCGAGCAGGAGACTGTTGTCACCGAAGACGGACGCATCCGGCCAGACTTGATTGTTCGTCTGCCCGGCAACCGTACCATTGTGGTCGATGCAAAAGTTCCTTTCGATGCCTTCTACGAATCAATCTCAACCACGGACGATGAGGTCCGCAGCGCCAGACTTAAGGACCATGCACGGTTGGTAAGGATGCATATCGGCGCGTTAAGCAAAAAGTCCTACTGGGAGTCGGTGCAGCCCACGCCGGAATTCGTCCTGCTGTTTCTGCCTGGCGAAACCTTTTACAGCGCCGCACTCGAAAATGATCCGAAGCTGATCGAAGACGGCGTGGGCCAGGGCGTGATCATCGCGACGCCGACCACGCTGATCGCTTTGCTCAAGGCCGTCTCGTACGGTTGGCGGCAGGAGCAGATGGCCGAGAACGCTCAGGAGGTGAGTGAGCTCGGCAAGACGCTTTACGATCGCCTGCGCGTGTTCACGAGTCATTTCGCCGATATTGGCAAAGGGATTGAACGCGCGCTTGATTCTTACAATCGCGGCGTTGGCTCTTTTGAAGGACGAGTGTTGCGGACTGCGCGCAAGTTTAAGGAACGCGGCGCGCTTTCCGGTGAAGACATTGAGACACTCGAGCCGATCGACAAGTCGCCGCGCTTATTGAGTTTGGATGAAGGCGGACTGTTTCCGGAGTTAGTGGCGGGCGAAACTGAAGCGACGGAAGAAGATTCCTTACCGCTGCTCAAGAGCGCAGCTGGCAGTGAGACTTGATTAGGTGAACAACTCATCGAGCCCGCATAAGCGGGCGGAAGAAAGGAGCCCCGGGCGTAAGCCCGGGTTTGGTCGCCATACCAGAACCAGCCCCGAAGGGGCGACATAAGTCGGGGGTACGGATAAGGATACTTCGCGAGCGTTCTGACGCCCTCTTCGAGGGCTCGAACATTATTATTGACTCTTTTCCCCGGGCTTGCGCCCGGGGCTACTGTCTTTCGCCATCTTCGATGGCTCATTGAATCGCTTCTCTGTTCTTGAGGGTTGTTTGGAGTCAGAGTGTCAAAAGAAATTTGGTTAGGTCCTCTCCTCGGCAGCAATCGCTCGCGTCTCATTGGACGGTGCGCTGAGCTCGTTGTCGCAGGCAAGTCTGATACATTCCTGTACCTCGCCGCTTCCCACCCGCTGCTCGAACTCGTCACGGAACAAGTTCTCGACGGCACGCAGAATCGCGGACTGTGGGGCGAACTTCCGGTCTATCTCTTTCGTGGTTTCGTCAGAAAGATTGTCTCAACTGCCGTAGATGAACAAACCGACGCGCGGCTGGGAACGCGAGTGCCGGTCGATCGTGAAGAGTTTCCGCTGAAGCGCAGTCTCGTTTCGCAAATCCTCAAACGGCTGGCGGCTGAAGGCAAACTAAAAGCGCTGCATCGCCTGGCAGGGCGCGAAGGCTGTGTGAATTCCATTGCCACGCTGATTGGCGAAATTCAACGAGCCGGCAAACGCCCCGAAGAGTTTACGGAGATTGTGGCGCGAAGAGTTATTGACATTGGAACAAACGACCGTCAAGCCGCAACACAGCGAGATGGTTCGCAAACGATTCCGAGGCAGATCGATTTTGACAGCGACGTGGCGCAGATTTATTCGCTCTATTGCGAGTTGCTGGAGCGGCATCAACTCACCGACGCCGATGCAGATCAATTGCGAGCGCTTTCAATTCTGGACGGCGACCTGGACGGGCGCCCGGTTAAGAATGCCTGGCTGCCCAAGGTCAAGCTGCTTGTGCTGGATGGTTTCTTTGACTTCACTCCGGTGCAGGGTGAAATCCTGAAACGTCTGATTCCGCAGATTTTCGAGGTGGTTGTTAATCTCAATCATGACGATCGGAATCCGGAGATTTTTCTTCCCTTTCAACAAACTATCGACCAGCTAAAAAGCGTCGCGCCATTTGAAGTAAAGCAAAGCGTCGAAACTCCTGTCGCTGCGCACGGTGCGCTGGCGGGTCTACGCGAAAATCTTTTCAACCCGGCGAAAGAAATCTCTGTGCTTCCGGCCGACGAAGAAACCGTTGCCGACGCTGCACCCGCCGCTGAAATTCGATACCTCGAGTGTGGTGATCGCGACACGGAAATTCGCACCATCGCCAAACAGATTAAACAACTAATTTTGGTTGACGGTTTCAAGGTGTCGGACATTGCCCTGGTGGTACGCCAGCGGGC
Source organism: bacterium (assembly GCA_040003695.1). GTDB lineage: Bacteria > Acidobacteriota > Blastocatellia > Pyrinomonadales > Pyrinomonadaceae > PSRF01. The sequence continues at coordinate 6,666 of JBDUCB010000055.1, read as the reverse complement.
TGCATACGCCGAGACCATTGCGCGCGTGATGCGTGAAGAAGAGTTGCCCTGCAATCTGGAGCTGCGCATTGAAGCTAACGATATTCCTGCCAACCGAGCCGCTCTAAAATTGCTGACCATTGTCGAGGAGCTTTCTCGGGATGAAACGCCCTCGCCGCGCACGTCAGATATTGCCGACCTGATCAAGTCGGAATATTTTCGACTAAATGATGAGGACGTGGAAAAGTTAACGTTGCAATTCGATGCTGAACACTCCGCTCTATTTGCAGAAAATGGTTTGGCACCAGACGAAAAAAGAATCGGGCGCTTAAAGAATCGTTATCGTATCGGCATCTGGCACGCTGATGCGTTGGAGAATGCGTTCGCTTACGTCGGCAGCGAGTTGCGCGTCACTGATTGGCTAACACGCGCGCGACAGTTGATCAAGGAATTGCCGCAGGCCGCGGCCACGCGCGAACTGCTGAACATTGACAACACCGAGTCAGCACGCGAACCAGACGAAGCCGATCAAATTGAAAATGCCGAGACGGCAAAGGTCGAAGAGAAAGACGTTGAAAAGAAAAAGCGGCCATCCAGCGACGTGCATCCGGCGGCGATTGCCTGGACCGCGTTCGTAATTCAGGCATTCGCCGCGCGTATTCAGGCTATGCCGCGCACCGGTCAGCCGGCGGAGTTGCGGCGTGCGTTGATGGGCCTCTTTGAGCAACTTAATTTTCGGAAACAAATTGCGCGACGTGTAAAGAACCTGGTTGAGGATGAAGAGCTGCCGCAGGCAATGCTCAACTTCAACAGCCTTGAAGCGTTGCGTCGCGCTTTCGCCGCTGCCGTAAGAAGTATTGAGATGGCGGCCGCGATCGTGTCAGAACCACCTGCGTTAGCGCGTGGATCCCAAGCACGCGGTATGACACCACCGGCTGACGCAGGTGGCTCTGACAAGACCACGCTCGCGACGTTCATCGAGGAGGTGCGGCGTTCGCTGAGTTCGCAGTCACAGGTGTTTGGCGGTGCGGATCGTGGCGGTCTGGCAGTGCTCGAAGCCACCGACGTGCGCGGTCTCCGTTTTCGCGCCATCTTCGTGGCGGGTTTGGTTGAAGGCGGCTTCCCGCTGCGCGCATCGCGCGATTGGATTTATCCACACGAAGAACGCGAGCGTCTGAAGAGTTACGGTATAACACTGGAAGACATTTCGCCGGCCACACTGCTGAAAGAGGAACACTATTTTTATCAGGCTGCCTGCCGCGCGACGGAGCGCCTTTATCTCACGCGGCCGCTCTTATTGGAAGACGATTCGGAAACCGTTGCCTCTTATTACCTCGATGAACTGCGCCGCGCCGTCGCGCCGTTAACGATCACGGCAGAAACTGTGCGCCGCGACTATGAAGGCAAACAGTGGAAAAGCGTTTCAACGGCCGGCGAGTTGGATGTCGCGCTCGTTCGCCAGCAGGAACGTCATCTGCATCGCGGCGAAAAAGAACGCCTGCTGTCGCAATCGCACATTAGTAAACTCTTAAACCTGGCGCGCAACGAAAATTTCTTAACCGCATCTGCGCTGCGCCGCATAGACATCGAGCACGAACGCGCGCAGACCGCTTTTGGGCCATACGATGGCGAGATTACCGATCCGCACCTGATCGCTTTGCTGCAACAACGGTTCGGCGCCGACTTAGTGCTTAGCGCCAGCGGTCTCGGCGTCTACGGCAATTGCGCCTATCGCTTTTTTGGCCAACGCGTGTTGAAGCTTGAGCCCCGCGGCGAAGCAGCGTTGGATTTGCAAGCAATCGATGCCGGCAAGTTGTTGCACGATATTCTGCGACGCTTTTTTGAACGGCATCGCGGCGAGCGTTTGACGGAAGTCGATCGCGAGGGACTGCGTAAAGAACTTGCCGGCGCCGCCGATGACGTTTTTAACGAACACGAGCGCGTGGTGCCGCCGCTGAACAAACAGATCTGGAAGATTGATCGCGAGATTCGCAAGATCCTGTTGGACCAGGTGCTGTTGTATGAACTTGAGATTCAGGAGAATTCCGCGGGCCTCGGTGTGGTGCCCGCGTTTTTCGAACTCGCTTTTGGTGGGCCACGGTCGACCGCGCGCGATCCCAGTTCGAAACCGGAACCGCTGGAATTAATCAGAACAGGTTCCGCAGGTAAGGAAACGTTGAAGATCAGCGGGCAAATCGATCGCGTCGATGTCGCCCGGGATAAGACGTTGATTGCCTACGATTACAAACTGTCGTCAGGCTCGAGTATTGAAGACATCAAAGCAGGCCGTAGTTTGCAATTGCCGATTTATCTCGAGGCGTTGGAAAAGTTATTGCTTACCGACCATCGCATTGCCGGCGGTGGTTACTACGTTATTCGCGGCGGCAACGAGCGGCGCAATCGGGGACTGCATCGCGCTGTTGCCTTGAATTATTCGGGCATCAACGCGCGCGTCAATAGTGTGATGTCCGACCACGAGTGGCAACAGATCCGTGCCAATGCCATCGCAAAGATTTGGGATTTTCTCGATCACATGCGCGCGGGCCAGTTCTACGTCAACCCTTCCGAAAAGAAAAAGACGTGCCGGTTTTGTGATTTCGCTGCCGTGTGCCGGTACGATCGCTACCGGATCGATAGGAAGAAATGAATCCGCAGATTACGCAGATTAGCCGGCTTAGTCAGTACCGCCTGCGATGGCGGGCGGGTAATACAATTTTACGATTTGTCGACGAATGCGGATAGTTGTTCCAACTGTACCTTGTAGGCGCGATGAATGAACGGCTCAACCAGCCCTCGAAGAGGGCGGTAGATTAGTAGCCCCGGGCGTAAGCCCGGGGTAAACGTATAATTGAAGCGTCAGGAGCCCGCGAAGGCGGGCGACAGAAAATTAAGAGCAACTGTTTTCGATAACTTCTGTCGCCCCTACGGGGCTCGCAAATAATTGGACCGCGAACCCCCGGGCTTACGCCCGGGGCTACTATCTACTGCCCTCTTCGAGGGCTGGTTGCAGCGTTTCTCCGTCAGCACTATCTGTTTCACGAAAGCTGAAACACTTTTGTTTGGGCACTTAGCTTGAATAACAAACGCGAACTGAAGGAAGAACAAAAGCTCGCTGCGTATGAGCTGGGGCGGCACGTCTCGGTGACGGCTGGGCCAGGTTCCGGCAAGACTACTGTCCTCGTCGCGCGTTACCTGCACATCCTGCGCTCGCAAAAACTCTCCATCGATCAGATCGTGGCCATCACCTTCACCAATCGCGCGGCCAATGAGATGCGCGAGCGTTTGCGCGAACGCCTCAACCAAATTTTGCAGACAGCTTCTGGCGACGAACGAAGGCGCTGGCTGAATTACAAGCGCACGCTGGATGGCGCGGTGATTACAACCATCCACGGTTTCTGCGCACGCTTGTTGCGCGAGTTTCCGGTTGAAGCGCGTGTCGATCCGCAATTTGTTTTGCTGGATGAACACCGCGCGCAGATGTTGTTGGAAGTAACGGTCGAGCAGGTGTTGACGGAATTTCTAAGTGCAAATCATGCCGAAATCTCGCGCCTGACGCTGGGAGTGGGTCGAGGAAGACTGGCGGATGGACTGGCGCATATCTATCGAGAAATTCGCGGTCAGGGTTTGTCGTTTGCGGATCTAAAGTCGAAGACTGAGCGCAGCCACAATACTGAGGAGCATTACAGTCAGGCGCTCGCCGAACTTTCGCAAACCATGAACGACTTTCTGCGTGTGCGGCGCACTACGCTGGCGACGAGGGGCAATCAGACGCAGGTGAGTTCTAACTGGCCTGCTTTGCAAAAGATGATTGCCACCGCGCCGCAGCATGAGGGCCTCGCCGACTATTGCCGCGCCGTCGAAGGGTTTCGCAAGTTGCGGCCCCAGGCGCGCGGCGAATTCAAGGAGCACGTTCAGGCGCTGGATGCTTTGGTCTGGGAAAAAGATCTTTTGGGTCGCGTACCGCAGACCTGTTTGGATCTCTTTGCGAAGCGTTACGCGCTGGAACTGATCAATATCCTGGCTCGCATCGATCAGCGACTGAACCATGAAAAGCAGCAACTGTCGGCGCTCGATTTCGACGATCTGGAACTGCGCGCGCTGGCACTATTGTCTCGACCCGAAGTTATCGCGCGCACTTCCGAACGTTACAAATTCTTTCTCGTCGATGAATTTCAGGACACAAACAATGTGCAGCGGCAGTTGCTGGAGCGGCTCGCCTTGCGACCGGCCCGCCGTGACAGCGCGAACCTCTTTATCGTGGGCGATCGCAAGCAATCAATCTATGGCTTTCGCGGCGCCGACGTTGATGTGTTTCGTGAGATGACCGCCACACTGGTCGCGGCAGGCGGCGAAGAAAAGTCACTGCGGCTCAACTTTCGCAGCCAGCCGCCACTAATCAGCTTCTTCAATCATCTTTTTAGCCGGCTGTTTCAGCCAAAAGATGAAGTGGCCGCGGCTGAGCGCGTGCAGCTTGGTTATGTCGCACATGAACCGAGCGAAGCGAAGCGCGAGCTGCGCGATAGCGGGCCGCTAATCGATTTCCTGATCACTACTGAGAGTTCGGACGAAGATGACGATCCGAAATTAGAACAATCCTCGCGCGAGCTGGATGCGGAACAACTGGCGCGACGAATTATTGAATTGACTGAAAGCGGGACCGCGGGTACTGGGACCGCGGGCGTCCCGCCCGCACCAGGCGGCGCGTTCACTCAAGTCATGACTGAATCTGATAACCCCGAACATTCGGCATTCAACGAAAGCGGGCGAGACGCCCGCGGTCCCAGTGTTCGCGGTCCCAGTGTCAACTACAGCGACATTGCGTTGTTATTTCGCGCCATGACAAACGTGCAGACGTACGAATCCGTTTTTCGCCGCGCGAACATTCCTTATCAAACCGTGCTCGGTCGCGGTTTTTATGAACGTGAAGAGATCACAGATCTGATCCAGTTGCTGCGGTTTCTGGACAACAAGACTGACGAGCTGGCGCTGGCGGCCGTGTTGCGTTCGCCGCTCTGCGGTATTTCCGACAATGCGCTGCTGGCATTGCGTTGCGCGCCCTGGCTCGATGAATTGGAAACGGCGGATCCGCTGCTGCACTTCAGCCAAACGCGAAACCTGTTTCATGCCCTCAAGCGTCACGCCAACGTCGCCTATATCAATACGGACGAACACGCGCTGCTGGAACGCGCCGCCGACTTAATAAACGGTTTGATTGCGCGCCGCCACAATTTGCGCATTGGCAACCTGTTGCGATATGCAGTCGAGCAGTCGGAATTTATGACTGTCATCGCCGCCAATTTCGATGGCGCGCAGCGGCTCGCAAATGTGCAGCGGCTGTTTACGCTTGCCGAACGTTTTGAGAGATCGGGCGCGCATCTCATTCGCGACTTTGTTGGGTACGTAGAAGAGTTTGAAGCGATAGGCAGCCGCGAAAGCGAAGGGCAAATTGACGAAGCAACGAACGCGGTAAGATTGATGACGATCCATCAGGCAAAGGGTCTGGAGTTTCCCGTCGTCATTATTCCCGAGCTGCAACGCTACTCGAAAATTCCTGATCATTGGTTCCTACTGGATCGTCATCGCGGTCTGACATTGAAGGTGCCTGATGGGCGCGGCAAGCTGGTCGCCGGCTGCACCTTCAAAACTTTCGAAGAGCGCCAGGCATTGCGAGAACAGTTTGAGAGCATGCGCCTGCTGTATGTAGCGGCGACGCGCGCCGAGAACCGGCTGATTTTTTCCGGCACCACCAAAGATTTTGAGAGCCTTGGCGGTAAAGGGGACACCTGGCTGAAATGGATTTGGCAGTCGCTTGAATTGCCGTCGCAGCCGCTCAGCGGCGTGGTTGCTTTAGCCCCCGGCGTGCAAATCGAGATTACGCCGAACCTGATCGATCGGCCGCAACAGGCGAAACTCACAAGCGAGCCTTTGCCGAATCCGGTAAACGAAGATGTTGTTTCAATTGCGGAAGCGTTTCCGTTACTCGGCAAGATCGAGCCGCAACTGGACGCGTCGGTGCAGCGCTTCAGCGTCACCCAACTCATCAACTATCAGCGTTGCCCGCGGCAGTATTATTTTGAGCGCGTGTTGCATCTGCCGTCGGCGGATCAAATGGCGGTGTGGAATGATGCCGAGGCGCCTGAGCCCCCGGCGAATTTAACGGCGACGTTGAAAGGCGCAGTCATTCACCGCTTTTGCGAAACGTACGAGAAAAAAGACGATACGCGAGAACTCTTGCAACAAAGTTTCGCTGATGTATTGCGCTTGCGCCAGGCTGAGCTTGGCGATCGCACAATGGAAATTGACACTGATGCTGCGCTCGCCGAACTGATGCCGCTGGCAGGAAATTATTTAACGAGCGCGGTGTTCGAGCGTGTTGAGCAAGCCCGTGCGTTGGCAGGTGAACACTTTGCTGCGCAACCAAGCGGCGAAGTTGGGCTATGGAGCGAAGTGCCCTTTCGCTTGCGTCGGCCTTTAGGAATTTTGACTGGCGCGATTGATAAGGTGCTCGTACTGCCAGCCAACGATGGGAAAAGTTTTACTGTCGAAATTATTGATTTTAAAACTAACCGAATGACACTGGGAGCGCGGGTACTGGGACCGCGGGCGTCTCGCCCGCGCACGGATGATTCCGCCACTAACTTGAGTTTAGATAACAAAATGCGGGCGGGACGCCCGCGCTCCCGGGAA